>NZ_JBJLSE010000010.1:0-73238 GCF_050871845.1 Kineococcus arenarius subsp. arenarius | reverse complement strand
CCCCCCCCCCCCCCCCCCCCCCCCCCCCCCCCCCCCCCCCCCCCCCCCCCCCCCCCCCCCCCCCCCCCCCCACCGCGATTTGGCGTCTCGTGCGCGGTGTCGTAACCTGGTCTCACCGACGCGGGGTGGAGCAGCTCGGTAGCTCGCTGGGCTCATAACCCAGAGGTCGCAGGTTCAAATCCTGTCCCCGCTACTCGTGAGAGACGAAGGCCCGGACCGCACGGTCCGGGCCTTCGTCGTTCCCGCTCACGGTCCCGCACCCGGCTCGTCACCCCGATTTGGTGTGACGGTCGAGGTGTCGTAACCTGGTCTCACACCGACGCGGGGTGGAGCAGCTCGGTAGCTCGCTGGGCTCATAACCCAGAGGTCGCAGGTTCAAATCCTGTCCCCGCTACGCAGAAGACGAAGGCCCGGACCACACGGTCCGGGCCTTCGTCGTGTCCGGGGTCCTGCACCGGCGCCGCCCTCGGGAGGTCTCAGCGGGGTGGCTCGGCCAGGTCGAACAGCGCGGTGCCCTGCGGGCTGGGCAGCGGGCTCAGCAGGTCCACGACGCGCCCGCAGTCCAGGCAGGCGGAGAGCACCTGCGCGCCCGGGCGGGCGGTGTCCGTGGTGGTGGCCCGCCGCCGGTCGTGGGGGCTGAAGGTGTGCCAGCAGTCGTCCACGTCGCTCCCCTCACGCGTGGCGCACCTCACGCCTGGCGCGTCTCGCCCCCCGGGCCGCCCCCGGGGGTGCACGACCACGGTGCCGGGAGCGCGGTGCCGGGGCGGGGAGGCGCGCCGGGAGCGACGTGGACGCCGGCCGGGCCCGGTCAGCCGCCGACGAGCGGTCGCACCACCGAGCGCAGCAGGTCCGGGCCCTCGAGCGTCAGCACGGACTCGGGGTGGAACTGGATGCCCGCGAAGCCCTCACCGCGCAGCGCCACCACCTCGTCGGCGGGGCCGGTGGACACCTCGGTGCCCTGCGCGGCCAGGCGGGCCGCGGCCGCCCCGTCCACGCGCGCGGTGAAGGAGTTGTAGAAGCCCACGGTGGCGCGCCGGCCGAACAGGTCCACCTCCAGCTGGGTGCCCTGGTGCGGGGCGTCCTTGCGGCGCAGCGGCAGGCCCAGCGTGCCGGCGAGCAGTTGGTGGCCCAGGCACACCCCCAGCAGCGGGTTGCCGCCGTCGCGCGCCGAGGCGCTCAGGGCGCCGGCCAGCTCCTGCAGCCGGGCGATGCGGGGGTCGGCGGAGTCCTCCGGGTCGCCGGGGCCGGGGCCGAGCACGACCAGGCCGCGGTGCGCGTCCAGCGCGGTGTCCAGGCCCGGGTCGTCGTACCGCAGCACCCGCGCCCGCAGGCCCGCCGAGGCCAGCAGGTGCACCAGCATCGAGGTGAACGTGTCCTCGGCGTCCACCACGAGCGCCTCGCCCAGCGGCGCGCCCTGCGGCTGCCGCTGCGGTTCCAGCCAGAACCGCGCCAGCCGGTCGCGGCGGGAGGCCAGCAGGGTCGCCACGCGCGGGTCGGCCACCAGCGGCACCCGGCGCGCCGGCGCACCCGCCCCGGCGTCGTCGCGGCGCGGCAGCGGCGGCAGGGCCCCCAGGGCGCGCAGCACGCCGGCCGACTTCGCGTGCGTCTCGGCGACCTCGCCCTCCGGGGTGGAGCCGCGCACCAGGGTCGCGCCCACCGACACCCGCACCCGTCCGGTGCCGTCCGCGCCGGTGCGCACGTCCGCGGTGCGGATGAGGATGGGGGAGTCCAGCGTCTGCGCGCCGTCGCCGTCGCGGCCCAGCAGCGCCAGCGCCCCGGCGTAGTAGGCGCGCCCGGACGGCTCGAACCGCTTGATGACCCGGCACGCGCTCTGCAGCGGGCTGCCGGTCACGGTGGCGGCGAACATGGTCTGCCGCAGCACCTCCCGCGCGTCCAGGGTGGAGCGCCCGCGCAGCTCGAACTCGGTGTGCGCCAGGTTCGCCATCTCCCGCAGGTACGGCCCGTGCACGGTGCCGCCCAGGTCGCCGACGGAGCACATCATCTTCAGCTCCTCGTCGACCACCATGAACAGCTCCTCGACCTCCTTGGGGTCGGCGAGGAACTCCACCAGGCCGTCGGCGTCCGGGCCGGTCGCGGGGTAGCGGTAGGTGCCGGAGATGGGGTTCATGACGACCTCGCCGCGCGCCATGCGCACGTGCACCTCCGGGCTCGCGCCGACGAGGGTGCGGGAGGTCCCGCCCCCGGTGCCGTCGTCGCCGGGCACGTGCACCACGAAGGTCCAGTACGCGCCCTGCTCGGCCACCAGCAGGCGGCGGAACAGGCTCAGCGCGGTGGTCGCGGTGAAACCGTCGACCACGCCGTCCACGTCGCGGCGGATGACGAAGTTCGCCCCCGAGCCCTGGGCGATCTCGTCGTCGATGATGCGGCGCACCACGTCGGCGTAGTCGTCGTCGGACAGGTCGGGGGCGACGTCGCGCAGCGGCACCTCCGCGTCCGGCAGCACGCGCAGCGCGTCCTCCAGGGCCAGCTCCTCGGCGTGCTCCACGCGCAGCACCCGCAGGGGCGTGCCGTCGTCGTGGACGTCGAAGCCGCGCTCGCGCAGCTGCCGGAACGGCACCAGCGCCAGCGCGTCGGCGACGGGGGCCCCGGGTGCGCCGGTGGGCAGCGGCACGTCCGCGAGGTGCTCGACGGTGCTCACGGGTCCGCGCAGCACCTCCACGGGTCCGGGCTCGCCGGTGCGGGGGTCCAGGCGGCGCAGCAGCGCGAACGGCGCGTCGCCGCGCAGCAGCTCGTCGACGAGCGCGGCGGGGTCGGGGTGCGGCACGGGGGGTTCCTCCTCGGTGGGGCTGGCGCGGCCGGCCGTCGAGGGGACCGTCCCGGGTGGTGGGCCTCCTCGACGAGGCGGCCACCGGGACGTGGGAGCGTCAGGCGACCGCCGACACCCACCACCACGCACCGCTCAGCACGCGCGGGCGGGAGCCCGGGCGCACGGAGGCCGTCGTGGTGGTCACGAACCGCACCCTACCCGGCGCCCGGCCGCCGGAGGCAATAGCGTCTGCCCCGTGACCGAGACAGCGCAGTCCCAGCAGCAGCCCCAGAGCGGCGGGAAGCCCACGGTGTTCGTCATGTTCGGGGCGACGGGCGACCTGTCGCGCCGGCTGGTGATGCCCGCGTTCTTCCAGCTCGCCACCCTCGGGCGGCTGCCCGAGCAGTGGCGGATCGTGGGCAGCAGCCGTGGCGAGATGAGCCACGACGAGTTCCGGCAGTACGTCAGGGAGGCGCTGGAGGAGTTCGGCCCGCAGCCCTCCGAGGGGCCGTGGGACGACTTCGCCGAGCACCTGCTCTTCGCCAGCGGCGGCTTCGGCGCCGACGACCCCGGCACCCTGCTCGACGTGCTGGCCGAGGCGCGCGAGCAGCTCGGCGCGAGCGGGGACGGCGCCGAGGGCGAGGTGCAGCTCGTGCACTACCTGGCGATCCCGCCGGGCGCGTTCCTCGACGTCACGAAGGCGTTCGACGCGCACGGCCTGGCCGCCGGCGCCCGCGTCGTCTACGAGAAGCCGTACGGCACGTCGCTGGCCAGCTTCGAGGAGCTCGACGCGGAGGTGCAGCGCGTCTTCGCCGAGGAGCAGGTCTTCCGCATCGACCACTTCCTGGCGTTCGAGGCCGCCCAGGACCTCATCCACGCCCGCCTGGCGAACCCGTGGCTGGCGGGGATCTGGAACCGCGAGCACGTCGCCCAGGTGCAGATCGACATCGCCGAGACCCTCGACGTCGCCCAGCGCGCCGACTTCTACGACGCCACCGGCGCCTTCCTCGACATGATCGTCACCCACCTGTTCCAGCTCGCCGCGACCGTGGCGATGGAACCGCCCGCCGACCTGCGCCCCGAGACCGTGCAGGCAGCCAGGGACGCTGCGCTGCAGCGCTTCCGCGAGCTGGACCCGGCCGAGGTGGCGCTCGGGCAGTTCGAGGGCTACACGGACATCGACGGCGTCGCCGACGACTCCACCACCGACACCCTGGCCGCCGCGCGGCTGTGGGTCGACGACGAGCGGTGGCGGGGCGTGCCGTTCCTGCTGCGCAGCGGCAAGAAGATGGCCGCCGACGAGCAGCGCATCACCCTGGTGCTCAGGCCCCCGGCCGAGGGCGCCTACGCCGGTGAGGCACCGGGCGGCCAGCCGGCGGTGGTGAGCTTCTCGCTGCTGGAGGGCGGCTCCCTGGACGTGCGGGTGGCGGTCCGCCGTCCGGGTGTGGCCGGAGGCACGGTGCAGGGCACCGCGAGCCTGCCCCTGGACCGCTTCGAGGGCACGGAACCGGCGCTGCCGTACGCGCACCTCATCGACCATGTCCTGACCGGTGACCGCTCGCTGTTCACCGGCGTCGACGGCCTGCGCGCGGCGTGGCGGGCGATCGAGCGGTTCTCGGACGAGCGCCCCGCGGTGCTGCCGTACGCCGCGGGCACCTGGGGCCCGGACGACGTGGACCGCCTCGCCGAGCCGGGGGAGTGGTTCCTGCGCTGACCGCCACCGGGTGCGTCGCTCAAGCCGTCCCGGTCAGGCGGCGCACCCGGCGCAGCTGCGCCTGCACGTAGGGTCGGGCGCGGCGCTGACCGCCGCGGGCGGTGACGGCCGCGTCCAGCTCCTCCAGCCGCCGGCGCAGCCACGCCGGGTCGGCCGGCCAACCGCGCCCGCGGCACTCCAGCAGCCAGTCCACCGGAGAGGCGTGCCCGCGCTCGCCGTTGCAGCGCCGGCACGCCGCGACCTCGTTCTCCAGCCACGACGGCCCGCCCTTGACCCGCGGCACCAGGTGGTCGGTGGTCGGGCGCACCAGGCCGGTCAGCTCCCGCCCGCACCACACGCACGCGGGGCCGTCGCGCGCCACCGCCCGCTGCAGGCGGTCGGCGCGGTCGAGCTGCCGCTCGGCGTCCCCGGCCACCGCCGCAGCCTCGCACGCACCCGCGCCCCCCGCGCGCACAGGCGCGTGGTGGCGGTGGCGGTGACCGGATCAGGTGTAGAGCGTGAACGCCGGGTGGGCGCCCGTGAGGAAGTGGTTCCCCACCTCGCGCGCCTTGTACTGCACCGGGTCGTGCAGCGTGTGCGTGCGGACGTTGCGCCAGAACCTGTCGAAGCCGTACCGGTTGCTCGAGGCGCGGGCTCCGGTGACCTCGAAGATCGCCGACGTCGCCTCGACCGCCAGGTCCGAGGACACCACCTTCAGCGCGGCGATCTCCTCGGCGACCTCGCCCCGTTCCGCCCAGGTCAGGTCGGCACCGCGCTCGTGGGCCTGCGACAGCGACTCCCCGACGCTGCGGCCCAGCGCCTCGGCGGCGCGCAACCGGGCGACGAGCCGGCCGTAGGTCGCGAGCACGTACGGGTCCTCGACGGCACGCTCGACGTCGGACAGCAGCCAGGGCCGCGACGTCGTGCGGGTGTACTCCGCGGCCGTCTCGAGCGCACCGCGGGTGACGCCGAGGTAGAAGTGGCCGAACGCCGCCTGGATCGCCGGTGTCACGAGCGATCCGAACGCGCCGCTCTCCGACGCCGACCCGAGGACGGCGTCGGGGGTGATCCGGACGTCCTCGAAGCGCACCGACCCCGAGGCGGACAGCCGCTGGCCGAGGTTGTCCCAGTCGCCGCCCTTGACGAACCCGGGCGTCTCGCGGGGGACGACGACCAGCAGGTCCTGCCCGTCGTCGGTGAGCCCGCCGACGACGGTGACGTCCCCCACGCTGGCACCGGTCGAGAAGTTCTTCGTGCCGCTGAGGATCCAGTCCGACCCGTCGCGGGTGAGCCGCAGGTCCGGGTCGACGGGGTTGACCGAATCGCCCCACAGCCACTGCTGCTCGACCGAGGGGACGCCCCAGCGCTGCCGGCCCGCGTCGTCGGCCACCCACACGAGGTTGTGGGCGTTGACGTAGTGGTACGCCACCAGCTGCGCGATCGACCCGTCGGTGCGGGCGATCTCGCGCACCACCTCGAGCGCGACCGACCACGGCAGCCCCGCGCCGCCGATCGCGGTGGGCAGCAGGATGCTCGGCAGCCCGGCCTTGCGCAGCAGTTCGGCCTCGGTGAACGGCTCGGCGTTGGCCCGGTCGCGCTCGAGCGCGTCCAGGGCGAGCTGATCGGCGACGTCGCGGGCGGCGTCGACGACCTGTGCGGCGGTGGGGGACACGGTTCTCCTCACACCCACCCGTTCGCGGGCGGGAAGACGTCGAGCAGGGCGTGCCGGCCGAGGTGCTGCAGCTTCGACCGGCGGGGGTCGTGCAGGGTGTGGGTGCGCGCGTTGCGCCAGTGCCGGTCCAGGTTCAGCGGCCTGCCCGCCGACCGCGTGCCGACGAGGGCGAACACGTCGGAGGAGACCGAGACCGCCGCCGTGTCGGCGGCGGCCCTGGCCGCGGCGACGGCCAGCGACGCCTCCCCGGCCGACTCCTCGGTGAGGTCCGCGCGCGCGGCGTCGATGGCCGAACCCGCCTCGCGCAGCAGGGCGTGCGCCGCCCGGGTGCGCAGCACGAGGTCTCCGAACTCCTGGAGGACCAGGGGGTCCTCGGCCGCGCTCGGGGCGCCGAACTCCGGCCACGGCCGGGCGACGGTGCGCACGAGGTGGCGGGCGTCGCGCAGGGCCGCCCGGGCGATGCCGACGTCGATCGCGGCGTGCAGGAAGTTGCCGAACGCGCCGAACGTCTCCGGCTGCTCGAAGATGCGGCCCGCGGGCAGCACCCGGTCGGCGTCGACGAGCACCTGCTCGAAGCGGACGGTGCCCGAGCCGGTGGTGCGCTGGCCCATGCCGATCCAGTCGTCCTCGACGGTGACGCCCGGGTGCGACGCCTCGACCCAGGCGGCCACCAGCCTGCCGGCCGGGTCGTCGCTGCGGTCGGTGGCGTAGATCGGGATCCACGGCGCGAACGGGGTGCCCGTGCCGTAGTGCTTGACCCCGTCGACGAGGTAGCGCCCGTCGGGCTGCCGCTCGAAGCGGATGTCGTACTCCCAGGCCGTCTTCGACCCGCGCTCGGACAGGGCGTTCGCGAAGTGGCGGCCGGCGAGCACCTCCGAGTAGAAGAACCGCTGCTGCTCCGGGGTGCCCACGTGGTGGACGACGTCGACGAAGAAGTAGTGGTTCTGCGGGATCTGCCCGACGCTGGAGTCGCCCTCGGCCAGCTCGACGAACACCTCGCCGAGGTCGCGCGCCCCCAGCCCGGCCCCGCCGAAGGACCGCGGGACGGTCAGGCCCAGCAGACCCGAGCGCGCGAGCGCGGCGACCTCGTCGTGCGGCAACCGCCGCTCGGCGTCGCGCTCGGCGTCGCCCTTCGCGAGCTCGGCGCCGAACTCCCTCGCCAGCGCCAGCGCCTCGGCGGCGTCGGCGATCACGTGCGCGCTCACCGGGCACCCCCGGCCCGGAACGCCGCGGCCGGGTGGTCGTCGCGCACGCGGACCTGCCCCTTGCCGTAGATCGTCTCGCGCAGCGTCTCGCCCTCGTAGTCGGTGGGGTAGACCCCGCGCCGCTGCAGCTCGGGGACGACGAGCTCGACGACGTCCTCGAAGGTGCCCGGGGTGATGGCGTAGGCGCAGTTGAAGCCGTCGACGTCGCCGACCTCCATCCAGCGCTGCAGCTCGTCGGCGACGGTGGTGGGCGAGCCGACGATCACCGCTCCCATGCCGCCGATGCCGACCCAGTTCGCGATGTCGCGCGGGGTCCACTTCCGGTCGGGGTCGGCGGTGGAGAACGCCTCGACGGCGCTGCGCACGGCCTCGGTCTCGGCGTACTCCAGCGGCTCGTCCGGCGGGTAGCTGGACAGGTCCAGCCCGCTCCAGCCGCCGTAGAGGTTCAGTGCGCCGTCGTAGCTGACGTACTGCGCGTAGTCCTCGTACTTCGCCCGCGCCTCCTCGTCGGTGGGCGCGGTGATGATCGTGACCAGCGTGAACACCTTGACGCTGCGCGGGTCGCGGCCCGCCTGCGCGGCCTGCGCGCGCAGCCGGTCCACCCACGGGCGCATGACCTCGGGGCGGGTCGCGGTGTTGAAGACCGCCTCGCCGTGCCGGGCGGCGAAGGCGATGCCGCGGGGCGAGGCCCCCGCCTGGAAGATCACCGGCGTGCGCTGCGGCGAGGGGGCGGTCAGCCCGATGCCCGGCACGTCGAAGAACCGGCCGTGGTGCTCGATCGGGTGCACCTTCGCCGGGTCGGTGAACACCCCGGCCTCGGCGTCGCGGACGACGGCGTCGTCCTCCCAGGAGCCCTCCCACAGCTTGTAGACGACCTGCATGAACTCCTCGCCGAGCTCGTAGCGGTCGTCGTGGGAGATCTGGGTCGACAGGCCGAGGTTCTTCGCGGCGGACTCCAGGTAGCTGGTGACGACGTTCCAGCCGACCCGGCCGTTCGTGTAGTGGTCCAGCGTCGCCATCGTGCGCGCGAAGGAGTACGGCTGCTCGTAGGTCAGCGACACGGTGACCCCGAACCCGAGGTGCTCGGTCACCGCTCCCATGGCCGACACCGCGAGCAGGGGGTCGCCGACCGGGACCTGGGTCGACTCGCGCAGCGCCGTCTCCGGGCCGCCCTTGTAGACGTCGTAGACCCCCAGGACGTCGGCGATGAACAGCGAGTCGAACCTGCCGCGCTCGAGCAGCTTCGCCAGCTCGGTCCAGTAGCGGATGTCGTCGAAGCGGTGCGACTCGTCGTCGGGGTGGCGCCACAGCCCCGGGGACTGGTGGCCGACGCACGTCATGTCGAAGGCGTTCAGGTGGACGCGGCGGTTCTCGGTCACGGATGTCTCCCGGTGTCGCTTCGGATCACTTGACGGCGCCGGCGGACAGGCCGCCGACCAGCCACTTCTGGGCCAGCACCGCGAGCACGTACATCGGGACGATCCCGACGAGCGAGGCCGCGGCCTGCTGGCCGAACTGCACCGTGCGGTCGCCCTGGAACAACGACAACCCGACCGGCAGGGTCTGGCTGGAGGTGCTCTGCGAGAAGGACACGGCGAACAGGAACTCGTTGTAGGACAGGAACAGGCAGATCAGCAGGGCGGCCACCAGCCCCGGGGCCAGCAGCGGCAGCACGAGGCGTCGCAGGCCCTGGGACGTCGACAGGCCGTCCACCCACCCGGCCTCCTCGATCTCCAGGGGGATGCGGCGGACGAAGCCGTCGAGCAACCACACCGCCACCGGCACGTTCGCCAAGCCGTTGACCAGCACCAGCCCGAGCGCGGAGTTGGTCAGGTTCGTCTGCTTGAGCAGGTAGTACAGCGGGAGGACGGCCACGATGGGGGGAGCGCAGTAGCTGGCCAGCAGCAGCGTCTGCAGACGCTCGCCGCGGGCCCCCGCCCGGGCGGTGACGTAGGCCGCCGGGACGGCGACGACGGAGGTCAGCACCGTCGCGCCGACCGCGACGACCCACGAGTTCGTCAGCATCGTCGCCAGCGGGACGGTGTCGAACGCCGCGGAGAAGTTCGACCACACGAACGTGCTGGGCAGCCAGCCGCCGTCGGCGATGTCGTCGACGCTGCGCAGCGACAGCGAGACCATGAACAGCATCGGCAGCAGCGCGACGAACGCGGTCAGCGCCAGCACCAGGCGCAGACCGCCGCGCCGCAGCGCCCCGGCGGTCACTGGTCGGCCTTCACGGCGCGGGCCCGCAGCAGGGTGACGACGGTGGTCACGACCCCGACGAGCAGACCGAAGACCAGCGTCTCAGCGGCGGCGGTGCCGATCTCGTAGCTCCCGCGCATCCCGGTCCGGAAGATCTCGAAGCTGCTGACGATCGTCGAGACCCCCGGCCCGCCCTGGGTCACGACCGTCACCAGGTCGAACACCTTCAACCCGATGACCAGTTCGAGCAGCAGGACCGAGAGGACGTTGGGAGCCACCACGGGCCACACGACCGAGGTGAAGGTGCGCACCGGGCCGGCTCCGTCCAGCGCCGCCGCCTCCCGCAGTTCCTCGGGCACCCCGAGCAGCGCGGCGAACACCAGCAACGTCACCAACGGCGTCCACTGCCACACGTGCATGACGACCAGCGCAGCGAAAGCTCCGACGCTGTCGCCCAGCGGGTTCGCGCCGGGGAACCCCACCGCGGAGAACAACCCGCCGAAGGCGCCGCCGACCGGGGCCAGCATGAGCTTCCAGGCCACCCCGACCATGACGGGCGGGGTCACCAGCGGCAGCAGCAGGATCGTCCCGACGACGCCGAAGCGGGTGCCGCGGGCGTGCAGCAGCAGCGCCAGGAGAACACCCAGCGCGGTGGCCGCCAGGGCGGCGGCGACGGCGAACACCACCGATCGGACCAGCGATCCGGCGAAGGCCAGCGACTCCCAGGCGTCGACGAGGTTGTCGGTGCCGGTGAAGCGCTGCAGGGGTTTGGCCAGGGACGACTCGGTGAAGGCCAGGGCCACGACGAACAGCGTCGGGTAGACCAGCATGAGCGCCAGCCCGGCCAGGCTCGGTGCGGCCAGCCACGTCGAGACGTGCCCCGGGCGGTGCCGGCCGGGCACCACCCGCCGGGTGCCGCGGCGAGCGCCCGGCTGGCGCGGAACCGTCCGCCGCTCCTCGGCGACCTGGGTCACCCGAGCTCCCGCTGCCAGTTCTCCGCCGCCTCGTCGAGGGCTGCCTGCGGCTCCCGCTCGCCCTGGATGGCCAGCGCGAGCTGGTCGACGAGGTCCTGCAGCGCCTTCGGGGCCCCCGCCTGCTTGGGCCAGACCAGCGGCTCGCCCTCCAGGCCCTCGCGGATGACGTCGGTGGCCTCGCCGGCGGCTGCCGCGTACTCCTCGGAGCGCAGCACGCTCGTCCGGGCCGGGTCGATGCCCGAGCCCGCGGTCGACGACAGCAGGAAGTTGCGCTCCTCGTCGGTCGCCCACTTGACGAAGGCCGCGGCCTTGTCCTGCTGCCCGGAGGCGCTGGAGACCCCCAGGCCGAAGCCGGAGTCCAGCGCGGTGCGCGGCGTGGTGTTCCTCCCCCCGACGGGCAGGGTGACCACGCCCCACTTGTCGACGATCTGCGAGCTGGCCGGGTCCTGCGCCTTCAGGCCCAGGTCGGTCCAGGTGTCGAGCATGGCGCCCTTGCCGGCCAGGAAGGCCGAGTTGGCCTGGTCGAAACCGGTCTGCAGCGGGGTGGGCAGCGCGGAGGGCGCCACGGTGATGAGGTGCTGCAGCGCGGCCAGCCCCTCCTCGCCGGCGAAGGCCGGGGCCCCGTCGGCGTCCACGAGCGTCCCGCCGTAGCCGGCCAGGCGGTTGATGAAGGAGCAGCCCAGGATCATCGGCACCTGCTGCGCCTCGACGATCGCGCCGTAGACGCTCCCGCCGGAGTCTCGGGTGATCTTGGCGGCGGCCGCGTCGTACTCGTCCCACGTCGTGGGCGGTGCCACGCCGTACCGCTCGAAGACCTCGGCGTTGTAGTACAGGACGTGCGTGTCGCCGTCGAAGGGCAGGCCGTACCGCTTGCCGTCCAGCAGCGTGTAGGGGTCGTAGACCGAGGGCAGGAAGTCGTCGGTGCCGATGTCGCCGTTCGCGCCGATCCAGTCGGTCAGGTCCACCAGCGCTTCGGCGTTCACCAGCTCACCGAGCCCGAAGTAGAAGTAGTCGAAGACGTCGAACTCACCGTCGCCGCCCTGGACGTCGAGGATCTGCTTGCTCGTCAGCTGGTCGTACGGGACCGCCGTGACCTCCAGCCGGCCACCGAACTCCTGCTCGAAGGCCGGTCCGAGCAGTTCGGTGAAGGCCAGCACGTGCGGCTGGTTGACCATCAGCTTGATCGTGGCACCCGTCAGGTCGACCGCCGGCTGAGCGGCCAGCCCCGAGGCGGAGGTGTCGCTGCCGCAGGCCGCGAGCGAGCCCGTCGCCGCCAGGGCGCCCAGGCCCAGCGCCGACGACAGCACCCGGCGGCGGGAGGCGAGCAGGCGCGAGGCGCCGGTGGACAGCGGGGTGCGGCGGGGCAGGGGCATGGGTGTGCTCCGGGGTGCGTGGACGGGGCGACGTCCGTGGTGGGTGCGCGCGGGACGGCGCGCTCGTGCAGGGGGTTTCCGGGGAGGCCGCGACCGTCAGGCGGTGCGCGGCGTCCCCCGGCGCATCGAGGCGCCGGTGCGACAGGCCATCGACGCCGTCCGGCCGAGGTCGACGTGGTGGCGCCGGGTGAGCGGGGTCGAGCAGTCCACTGCGAATCCTCCATCGCCCCTGGCGGGAGCACCTGCCGCTCGCGCGGTGGTTGCTGTGGCGTCGACGAGCCAGGTCTCTCGGCCACTCTGGATGGTGTGGTGCTGAGCGTAGCGGATCCCCGGGCCCGGCGGAGCGGGGCACGGGTGGGCGCGTCGCGCCCGCGTCACCGCCCGGTTGCCGGGCGGTGACGCGGCACCCGGGTGGCCGGCGCTCACCCGAGCAGGACGCGCTCCAGGTCGTCGAGCACGGTCAGGGCCGCGAGCGGACCCGCGTGACCGTGCCAGGCGGAACCACCGACCTCGACGGTCCCCGGCGGCACGCCGGGGGAGGCGGGCACCCGGCTGCACAGCACCACGTCGGCGGCCAGGTGCGGCTCCAGCGCGTCCACGGGGAAGCCGTTGGTCGGCGTGTCCTGCGCCGCGGGGCGGCGCAGGCCGAGGTCGGTGAGGACGGAGCCGCAGAACGACCAGTGGCCGTGCGCCTCCAGGCCGTCGGGCCGTCGCCGCAGCACCGAGACGACCGTCGCGGGGGCCACCCGGTCGCGCAGCCCGAGCACCCGGTCCCGGTAGCGGGCGAGCACCTCGCGGGCCTGCGCGTCCCGGCCGAGGGCGGCGCCGAGGAGCAGGTGGTCCTGCTTCCAGTGGAACCCCTTGCCCTCGGTGAGGACCGTGGGGGCGATCGACCGCAGCGAGGGGAGCAGGAGCCGTCCCCGGCCCCGCCACGTCGCCGACACCAGGTCGGGACGGGCGCGCTCGACGCGTTGCAGGTCCGGCGCGGTCCGCAGACCCAGGTCGACGACGTCGGCGAACCGAGCCGGGTCCGGCAGGTAGGCCGGGACGAGCTCGCCGTCGGCGTTGTGCGTCGAGGCCACCGGCACGAGTCCGACGCTCACCGCCGAGTCGAACTGCCCCGTGGAGATCGCGGCGAAGCGCTCCACGGGAGCGGTGAGCTCGGTGGTCCCGCCGAAGTGGGTCACCGTGCGCGGGAAGGAGGCCCGGTCGGCGCCGAAGCCCGGGGGCAGCTCGGTGGGTGCCACCGGGGCGGAGGGGGCGGTGCTCACGCCGACAGGGTCCCCTCGAGCTGCTCCAGGATCGACCGGGCTGCCGTCGGGCCCGTGTTGAGGTAGAAGACGTCGTCGTCGACCTCGACGGCGTGCCCGGTCCGCACCACGTCCAGCGCGGGCCACAACGGCATGGAGGTGAACTCGCTCTCGTCGCCCCCCTGGGTCGCGTGGAAGAGCCAGTCCCCCTCGACCAGGTCGAGCTCCTCCGCGCTGATGTCCCGGGAGGTCTCGTCGGTGAAGCTCTGCGCCTGCGGCCGCAGCAGCCCGGCGTCCTCGACGACCGAGCCGCTGAAGGAGGCCACGCCGAAGACCCGGACCCGGTCGCCGTTCTTGCGCAGGAGCGACACGGTCGGCACCGTGCTGAGTCCGGCACCGAGCTCGGCGGCCCGCTCGTGGTGGTCGGCGAGCCACTGCTGCGCCTGCTGGCGGCGACCGAGCGCGTCGGCCAGCAGTTGGAAATCCTGCTTCCAGTACAGCCCGGTGCCCCGGGTGATGACCGTCGGCGCGATGGCGGACATCGTGTCGTACAGCTCCGTGACGTCCTTGGCGGCCGAGTTCATGAGGATCAGGTCCGGGGCGAGCGCGGCCAGGGCCTCGAGGTTCGGTTCGCTCCGGTCGCCGAGCTCGGCGACCGCGGCGAGCTGGGCGGCTCGGTCGGCGAACCCGGTCAGCAGGTAGGCGGGCACCGTGTCGGCCCCGTCGCCGGCCGTGGAGCCGACCGGGACGACGCCGAGCGTCAGAGCCGCGTCCATCTGGCCGGTGGAGATGACCGCCACGCGGATCGGCTCCGTCGCGATCGTCGTGGAACCGCTGGCGTGGACGACCGTCCGCGGGAAGACGCCGTCGTCCTCGCCGCTGCCCCAGCCCGCGGGCAGCTCGCGCGGGGTGACCCACGCGGTGGGGGGTGCCGTCGTGGAGGACGCCGAGGTCGCCCCGGAGCTGGTCGCGGCGCCCTCGGCGCTCGCGCCCGGGGTGCTGCAGGCGGCGAGGCCGGGTGGTGCCGCGGCCAGGAGGCAGGCGATGCCCAGCAGGCGTCGTCGCGGCAGTTGCACGGTCGGTGTCATGTGCGGATCGGCCCATCGCGTTCGTCGGGTTCGCTCTGCGGGCACGGGCCGGGCACGGCGACCGACCCCAGGAGCAAGGGTTGCCTCACCTTACCCAGGGGTCGCCGGAGGGGGTGCTCGGGGGCCCGGTCACCCGGCGGCGACCGTCGCTGCCCGGTCCGCGGGCGCACCGGCCGGCTCCAGGAGCGCCAGCCTGCGCCGCCACACCGCGCCCAGGTCGCTGGAGTGGGCGTCGAGGGTCAGCCGGCGGTCCAGCGCGCCCGGGCCGGCCAGGTGCAGCGCGTCCGGTTCGCCACCGGCCGGGCGGGCGCCCAGGAGCGCGACGGTGTCCAGGCACCGCGCGGTGCCGAGGACGGCCGGGGAGGCGCGCAGCGCCGCGTCGCGCAGGTCCAGGTCCTCCGCCAGCAGGGGGCGACCGTCCAGGTGCACGCGGGTGCGGGACAGCAGGGCCCCGCCGCGCTCGCCCGTGCGGCCCAGCACGAGGGTCTCGCGCAGCAGCGCCACCGCGCCCCGGGCCAGGTCCACGTCGGTGCGCCGCTCGACGGCGGCGCCGTCCGCGACGACGAACGGCTCGCCCTGCCAGGTCAGGCGCGCGCCCTCGTCGAGCCGCACCCGCACGCACCACGACGCGGCCGCACCGCCGCGCTGGTCGAAGGCGACCGTGCCGGCGACCTCCACCAGTTCCAGCGCGCAGCCGGCGCCGACGACGACGTCGAGGGTGACGTCGTCACCGGCGAGCAGCAGCGCCCGGGCCCCCACCAGCGCCACCCGCGCACCGCCCCGGGAGCGCGACAGCAGACGGGGGGCGAGGGCCCCGGTGGCCAGGTCGAGCCGGCCCCCCGGGTGCAGGTGGACGCGCGTCACGCCGGCGCGTGCTCGTGCGCGTCGTCGTGCTCGTGCGGGTGGGCGTGCGCGGTGCCGTCCGCGTGCGAGTGCGGCGCCATCGGGCCCGGGTCGCGCGGCTCGTGCCGCCCGGCGCGGAACTCCGCCAGGACACCGCGCAGCCACGCGGTGAGCTGCTCGACCGAGGCGCGGTCGGTGCGCGAGAGCGCCACCACCGGGCGGTCGTCGCGGTGCCCGCGGGCGGCGAGCGCGTCGGACAGCATGCGCGGCACGTCCACGCCGACGTGCGGGGCCAGGTCGGTCTTGTTCAGCACCAGCAGGTCGGCGCGGGCGATGCCGGGGCCGCCCTTGCGGGCCACGTCCCCGCCGCCGGCCACGTCGAGGACGAACACCTGCGCGTCGACGAGGGCCGGGGAGAACGTGGCGGTGAGGTTGTCGCCGCCGGACTCCACGAGCACCAGGTCCAGCGGGTCGAAGTCCGCCTCCAGGTCCTCCACCGCCAGCAGGTTCGCGGTGACGTCGTCGCGGATGGCGGTGTGCGGGCAGGCGCCGGTCTCCACCGCCCGGATGCGCTGGGGGTCCAGCACGCCCGCCGAGCGCAGGAACCTGGCGTCCTCGTCGGTGTAGATGTCGTTGGTGACGACGCCGATGCGCAGGTCGGCGGACAGTTCCCGGCACAGCAGGGCGATGAGCGAGCTCTTGCCGGTGCCGACGGGTCCGGCGACGCCGAGGCGGAGCGAGCGGGTGGGCTGGGGCACGGGGTTCCTCCGGGGTGCTGGGTCGAGGGGGGTCACGCCTGGAACAGGCGCTGGGTGGTGCGCGCGTGCACCAGGGACAGCTCCTCCACCAGCGGGGCGCCGGTGGCGGGGATCTCGTCGGGTTCGGTGAGCGGCGCCAGCCGCCGTGCGAGCTCCTCGATCCGGGGGTGGGCGGCCAGCGTCCACGCGACGGTGTCGGCCGGGTCCAGCGGGTCGAGCTTGAGGGCGGCGGCCCCCAGCGTGGCGGCGTCCTCGTGCCCGCACAGCCGCACGAGGCGCCCGGGGTCCAGCCCGGCCAGGGCCGCCACCACGCCCAGGACCAGCGGGCGCGGGGGCGTGCGGCCCAGCCCCGCCAGCGGCTCGGCGCCGGGCCACAGCCGCTGCGCCAGGCGCAGGTAGCCGCGGCCCAGCGCGCGGGAGGACTCGCGCAGCGGGGCGCTGGGGGTGCGGGCGGCCCACGCCTCCTCGACGTCGGCGAGGGCGCCGCCGGTGAGGGCGCGGTGGCGCGCGACGACCGCGGTGCCGGCCTCGACGGCGACGACGGTCGCCAGCCGTCCGCCCAGGAAGGCGGGCACGTCCGCGGCGGTGAGGCCGCCGTACGTCAGCGCGGGTTCCAGGCCGGCGGACTGGGTGTGCCCGCCCACGGGCAGGCGGGCGTCGGCCAGCAGCGCCAGCACCAGGTCGGGGGAGGGCCCGGGCATCAGAAGAGCTGGTACCGCTGCGCCAGCGGCAGTTCCGCGGCCGGTGCGGGCACGATCAGCTCCCCGTCGACGGTGATGGCGAACGTCTCGGGGTCCACCCGGATGTCCGGCAGCGCGTCGTTGTGGACCATCTGCGCCTTGCCGACGCCGCGGGTGTCGCGCACGGGTTCCAGCCGGCGGCGCAGGCCCAACCGGCCGGCCAGGCCGTCGTCCAGGGCGGCGGGGGCCACGAAGCTGACGGAGACGTCCGCGCCGTTCGGGTGGTTCAGCGCCGGGCGCAGCAGCACCGGTTGCGGGGTGGGGATGGAGGCGTTCGGGTCGCCCAGGGCTCCCAGCACGAGCGCGCCGCCCTTGAGGACCACCGAGGGCCGCACCCCGAAGAACGCCGGGTCCCACAGCACCAGGTCGGCCGTCTTGCCGACCTCCACGGAACCCACGAGGTGGTCGATGCCGTGCGCGATCGCGGGGTTGATCGTGTACTTGGCCACGTAGCGGCGGGCCCGCTCGTTGTCCGCGGGGGAGTTCTCGCCCAGCCGGCCGCGGCGCTGCTTCATGACGTGCGCGACCTGCCAGGTGCGGGTGATCACCTCGCCGATGCGGCCCATCGCCTGCGCGTCGGAGCTGGTGATCGACAGCGCGCCGAGGTCGTGCAGCATGTCCTCGGCGGCGATCGTCGTGGCGCGGATGCGCGACTCCGCGAACGCGAGGTCCTCGGGCACCCGCGGGTTCAGGTGGTGGCACACCAGGAGCATGTCGAGGTGCTCGGGGACGGTGTTCACCGTGTGCGGCAGCGTCGGGTTCGTCGAGCCCGGGACCACGTTCGGCAGCCCGGCCACCGTGATGATGTCCGGGGCGTGCCCGCCGCCGGCGCCCTCGGTGTGGAACGCGTGGATGGAGCGGCCGCCGATCGCGGCGATCGTGGAGTCCACGTACCCCGCCTCGTTGAGGGAGTCGGAGTGCAGGGCGACCTGCAGCCCGAACTCCTCCGCGGCGCGCAGGGCCGCGTCGATCGCGGCGGGCGTGGAACCCCAGTCCTCGTGGACCTTGTACCCGCCGGCACCGGCCAGGGCCTGCTCGGCCAGGCCGGCCGCGCTGACGGTGTTGCCCTTGCCCAGCAGCAGCACGTTCACCGGCAGCGCGTCCAGCGCCCGGTGCGCCTGCGCCAGGTGCCACGCACCGGGGGTGACGGTGGTGGCCTTGGAACCCTCGCTGGGGCCGGTGCCGCCACCGGCGATGGTGGTCAGTCCCGCGGCCAGCGCCTCGTGCACCTGCGAGGGGGAGATGAGGTGCACGTGGGTGTCGATGCCGCCGGCGGTGAGGATCTTCCGCTCGCCGGAGATCACGTCGGTGGACGGCCCGATCCGCAGCGCGGGGTGCACGCCGTCGGCGACGTCCGGGTTCCCGGCGCGGCCGATGCCGCAGATGCGCCCGTCCCGGACGCCGACGTCGGCGCGGAAGACGCCGGTGTGGTCCAGGACCACGACGTTCGTGACGACGGTGTCCGGGGCGCCCTGCGCGCGGGTCGTGGTGCCCTGCGCCATGGACTCGCGGATCGACTTCCCGCCGCCGAACACGGCCTCCTCACCGCCGGCGGTGAGGTCGGCCTCCACCTCGATCCACAGGTCGGTGTCGCCCAGGCGCACTTGGTCGCCGGTGGTCGGCCCGTACAGCGCCGCGTACGCGGAGCGGTCGATCCGGGTCACGTGCGGTTCAGCCATCGAGGGAACCCCCTTCGCCCAGGCGCGAGCGGTCGGTGTGCAGGCCGGGCACCCGGCGCGCACCGCGCAGCGCCACGGCCCGCACGGTGCGCGAGACGCCGGGCTCGAAGCGCACCGACGTGCCCGAGGGGACGTCGAGGCGGAAACCCCGGGCGGCGTCGCGGTCGAAGCGCAGCGCCGGGTTCGCGTCCGGCAGGTGCAGGTGCGAGCCGATCTGCACGGGGCGGTCGCCGGTGTTCTCCACCACCAGCTCCAGCCGCTCGTCCGCGCCGCGGTCGGCGTTCAGCTCGACCGTGCCGGGACGGACCCTGACCTCGCCGGGGACGGTCGTGCTCGTGGAGGCCTCGTCGGCGGGGGTGGCCCCGTCCTCCCCGCCGACCGGGTCGTGCAGGGTGACCAGCTTGCGCCCGTCGGGGAAGGTCGCCTCGACCTGCACGTCGTGCAGCATCTCCGCCACCCCCGGCATCACCTGCGCGCGGGTCAGCACGCGCCGGCCGGACTCCATGAGGTCGGTCACCAGCGCCCCCTCGCGGGCGCGCTCGACCACCCAGCAGTTCAGCAGCGCCACCGCCTCGGGGTGGTTCAGCCGCACGCCGCGCGCCAGGCGGTCGCGGGCCACCATGCCCGCGACCGCCATCAGCAGCTTCTCGGTGTCCGCCGGGCTCAGGTGCACGCCGGACATCCTGCCGCGCCCGGCCGGGCGCCGTGCACCGCCCTCACGAGCGGGCGGGCAGGACGTGGTCGGCGACCTTGTCCGTGCTCAGGCACAGCGAGCACACGACGTCGTCGTGCGTGGCGCAGGCAGCCAGGTCGGGGCGCTCGTAGTCCTGCCGGCACACGTGGCAGGTGAGCACCTCGCCGGAGGGGTTGCCGTCGGCGTCGAACATCGGCAGCGCCAGGCCGTCGTCGTCGCGGCGCAGGTAGTACCGCCCGCGCGTGGCGACCGCCAGGACGGGCGGGCAGAGCACGGCCAGCACGACCGCGACGACGGGGGAGTAGGGCTGGACCGTCTCGCCGAACGCCCCGAAGAACACCGCGATCGACAGCCCGGCGGACAGCAGCACCGAGACGAACCCGACCGGGTTCACCGCGTACAGCATGCCGCGGCGGAACTCCGGCACCTTCGGGGAGATCCCCAGCAGGTGCTTGTTGACGACGATGTCGGTGGCCACCGTGATGACCCACGCCATCGCGCAGTTCGCGTAGAACCCGAGGATCGTGTTGAGGAAGTCGAACATGTTCGCCTCCATCAGCGTCAGCGCGATGACGAGGTTCACCACCACGAACACCATGCGGCCCGGGTACCGCTTGGTCACGCGGGTGAAGGAGTTCGTCCACGCGAGCGAGCCGGAGTAGGCGTTCGTCACGTTGATCTTGATCTGGCTGATGACGACGAGGACGACGGCCAGGGTCATCGCGAGCCACGCCGGCATCATCTCCTCGTACACGCCGAGGAACTGGTGCACCGGCTCGTTCGCGGTGGCGGAGGCCTGCGGGTCCAGCGTGGCGATGAGGTAGACGGCGATGAACAGCCCGACGGCCTGCTTGATGGCGCCGAAGACGACCCAGCCCGGGCCGGCCATGACCACGGCCGTCCACCAGCGGCGGCTGTTCTCCGCGGTGCGCGGCGGCATGAACCGCAGGTAGTCGATCTGCTCCGCGATCTGCGCCATGAGCGAGAGGCACACGCCCGCGGCGAGCAGGACCGAGGCCGCGCTGACCTGCGAACCGCTGCCGTCGGCACCGGTGTACGCGAAGAACTCGTCCACCGAGTCGGGGTTGGCGATGACCAGGTAGGCGAACGGGACCACCATGAGCACCAGCCACAGCGGCGTCGTCCACACCTGCAGCGTGGAGAGGACCTTCATGCCGTACACCACGAGCGGGATGACGATGATGGTGGACACGGCGTACCCGATCCACAGCGGCACGTCCAGGCCCAGGTACAGCCCCTGCGCCATGATGGAGCCCTCGAGGGCGAAGAAGATGAACGTGAACGTCGCGAAGATGACGTTCGTCAGCACCGAGCCGTAGTACCCGAACCCCGACCCGCGGGTGATGAGGTCCAGGTCGATGTTGTAGCGGGCGGCGTAGTAGGCCAGCGGGAAACCGCTGACGAAGATGACCACGGCGGCCAGTGCGATGCCGAGCAGCGCGTTGACCGTGCCGTGGGCGATGCCGATGTTCGCGCCGATCGAGAAGTCGGCGAGGTAGGCGATCCCGCCCAGGGCCGACGTGGCGACCACGCCCGGTGTCCAGCGGCGGTAGCTGCGCGGCGCGAAGCGGAGGGTGTAGTCCTCCAGCGTCTCCGACGTCGCTGCGCTGGTGCCGGGGACGGGGCTCGTGCCGGTGCTCGTGCCGGTGGGCGGCGTGGCGCCCGGGGCGTGCTGGCTCATCGCGGGCCTCTCGACGGGGAAGCTTCCAGGTGGAAGGACTGCGACGCTAGGGGCCCGCGGACGGGCGCGGCAAACTCCCCGGGGCGTCGGCGAGAGGTTTTTACGACCGCGAAACACGCTGGAAACACACCGGCCCGGAGCGTGCCCCGCCGGGCTCCGCGCTCAGGCGCGCGGGGCGTCCCCGGGGCCGCTGACCCGGGCCAGGACGTCGAAGCCCACCCCGTCGGCGAGCGCCACGTGCACCGGGTGGCCGACGACCCCGCGGCTCAGCCGCACCGTCCCGTGCGGGGAGTCCCACGCCGCCCCGGTCAGGGCGCGCCGCACGTCCGGGACCCGCGGGCGGTCCCCGCCGCCCAGGCCCGCCAGCAGGCGCAGCGCCGAGTACGTCGCCTCCGCCATCGTCCCCGGCGCGGGCGTCGGGCCCGCCGGGCCGGTGCCCGCCAGCAGGTCGAAGGCCGTGGCGAAGCCCCGGGAGAACTCCGCCGCCGAGGCGCCGGGCAGCCCGGCGAACCAGCCGGCCGAGGCGAACAGGCCACGGGTGGCGTCCGGGCCGCTGGCCAGCAGCATCGTCTCGTCCATGAACGGGCTGAACCGGGCCATCGCCGCGTCCAGGCCCGCTGCGGCGAACGCCCGGTTGAAGCGGACCCCGTCGGTGCCGACCAGCAGCATCAGCACCCCGTCCGCGCCGCTGCGCGCGCAGTCGGCCACCGCGGAGCGCCACGTCGCCTCGTCCCGGCAGCCCAGGGGCACGAAGCGGCTGCCGCGCAGGCCGGAGCCGCCGGCGGACAGCGCCCGCGCCACGCGGCGAGCCGTGGCCCGCGGCCAGACGTAGTCGTCCCCGACGACGAACCAGTGGCGCAGGCCCGCCTCGCCGCGCAGCCACTCCAGGGCGGCGACCACCTGCTCGCCCGGCAGTTCACCGCTGCACAGCACGCCGTCGTGCCGTTCCCCGCCCTCGTAGGCGGTGGCGTACACGTAGGGCGCCCGGCCCGCCACGACGGGGGCGACGGCGCGCCGGACCGTGGACAGGTGCCAGCCGCTGACCGCGTCGACGGCGCCGGTGGCCAGCAGGGCGGCCACCTCGCCGGCGACCGCCGCCGGGGCCGCACCCGCGTCCACGTCCACCAGTTCCACCGGCCGCCCGCCGATGCCGCCGTCCCGGTCGATCTCGGCGGCGGCGAGCTCGGCGGCCGCGCGGCAGGCCGGCCCGAACATCCCCGCCGGCCCCTGCCGCGGCAGCAGCAGCGCCACGCGGTACGCGCCCGGTGCGGGGTGCGGGCGCTCTGCCATGCTGGGCACGATCCCACACCCGCCCCGGCGCGGGTCCCCGGTGGACGGAGCCCCGCGTGAGCGCATCGGACGTGCTGAGCACCCTGCGGCTGGCCGCCCTGGCCCAGGACCGCCTCGCCGGCGCCCTGCGCGGGCACGGCCTGACGGTGGACCGCTGGCGGGTGCTGGAGCACGTGGTCGCCAGCCCCGGCGCCTCGATGTCGGACGTCGCCGACGCGCTGCTGATGGCGCCGGCCACCGCGACCCGCGCGGTCGACGCCCTCGTGGAGACCGGCGCGGTGTACCGCGCGGCGGACCCCGCCGACCGCCGCCGGGTGGTGCTGCACCCCACCGCGGCCGGTGTCGCGCTGCGCGAGGGGGTGCGCCCCCTCGCCGAGGGCGTGGCCGCTGAACTGGCGGTCGCCGCTCAGGCGGCCAGCGCCACCCCCGGGCGGGCCAGCGCCACCAGCGGGCGCACCAGCAGCTGACCCGGCAGTCCGAGGCGGCCCGCGTGCAGGGCCCGCACCACGTGGCGCGGGGGCAGGCGGCGGGAGAGCACCGCGCCGGCCAGCACGGCGGAGACCACCGAGCAGACCACGACGGACGGCTGACCGGTGGCCGCGCCGTACACGGTCCACAGCGTCGCCGACACCTGCGTCAGGACGAACGTGCCGGGCGCCAGGCCGGCCAGGGAGCCGCTGCCGAAGGCGGTGCGCACCTGCGGCACCATCCGCACCAGGGAGACGGCGGTGGCGACCACGCCGACGAGCGTGGCGCCACCCAGCACGTGCGCTGCGACGACGACCGGCACCCACGCGGCGACGGCGGTGCCGGCGTGCCGCAGCGGCACGCCCAGGCGGCGGGCGGCGAGCGCGACGGTGACCGCGGCGCACGCCAGGCCGGGCACGTTGGCCACCAGCTGGGCGGGGTCCATCAGCAACAGGCCGTAGGTCAGCCAGGTGCCGGCACCGAGCACCCCGAGCACCGAGGAGGAGAAGGACAGGCCGCTGGCGTCGGGGGAGCGCAGCAGGCGGAGGATCTGGGGGACGCCGGTGGCGATGCCGATGGCGGCGGCGAGCAGACCGAGCGAAGAGATCAAGGCGTCGAGGGGCACGTGCCTGTTCTTCGTCCAGGCACCCGCCTCGACTTGACCGCACCTCCCCCTTCCGGGGCTGTGCTTCGCGTCACACTTTCATCGAGCCGTCGCGTCCGTCTGGTACCTGGCCGCGCAGCGGGTCGCGGACGCTCCGCGAACCGTTCAGCGCCGCGAGGCGCCCCGGTCGGCCGGGACGCCGTCCGGCCGGTCGCGGGTGGACCGCTGCGGCCCCTCCTGCGCCCCCTCGCGGGGAGCCTGCCGGGGCAGCACGGTGCCACCGCCGGTCTCCACCCGCAGCCGCGGCAGCGCCTGCGGGTGCTCGCGCTGCAGCAGGCCCACGACCTCCTCGCGGACCGCGCAGCGCAGGTCGAACAGCTGCCCGCCGGAGTTCGCGCTCACCAGCACCCGGAACGTCACGAACGAGTTCTTCGCGTCGAGCACCTGCAGGCCGAAGGCCTTGCCGTTCCACAGCGGGTGCGCGTGCACGAAGCGCTCCGCGTGCGTGCGCACGACGTCCACCGGGACGCGCCAGTCGACGTCGAACTCGACGGTGCCGATGACGTCGGCGGAGTTGCGGGTCCAGTTCTCGAAGGGCGTGGTCGTGAAGTAGGTGGACGGCAGGATCAGCCGGCGCTGGTCCCACACCCGCACCACCACGTACGTCAGGGTGATGTCCTCGATGTTGCCCCACTCGCCGTCGATGACGACGACGTCGTCGACGCGCAGGCCGTCGGTGAAGGCGATCTGCAGGCCCGCGAACACGTTCGCCAGGGCGGTCTGCGCCGCCAGGCCGGCCACCACCGACAGCAGACCGGCCGAGGCCAGCACGCTCGCACCCGCGGCCCGCGCCCCCGGGATCGTCAGCAGCATCGACGCGGCCGCGACCACGACGATGAGCGCGACCACGACCCGCTTGAGCAGCGTCACCTGCGTGCGCCGCTGGCGCGCGCGCCGGTTGTCCTCCACGTCGATGCGGTAGCGGCGCAGCACGACGTCCTGCACGGCGTTGGCGGCCACCACCGCCAGCCACGCCACGAGCGCCACCGTCATCAGCTTCAGCACGAAGAACGTCGGTGGCCGCCAGTCCGCGGCGCCGGTGTAGATGTCCAGCGACACGAGCACCGCGACGACCGCCAGCAGCCCGGCCAGCGGTCTGCGCACCCGGCGCCCGAGCGTGACGAGGATGGGACGCCGGCGGCCCAGCCGTCGCACCGCGAAGGCCGCCAGCTCGCCGATCAGGACGGCGACGACGGCGGAGGCTGCGGCCACGGCGAGGGTCAGCCACACGGAGTGGCTGATCGAGGGGAGGGCTGAGCTGAGCGACGAGGGCACTGCGGGCGGCTCCTGCGGATCGGTGACGGGGACGTCGGCGTCCGTCGGACCCCCTCCACGCTAGGTCAGCCCGCCGGTGGCAGCAGCGCGAGGGCGCGTCGCGCGCCCATCCGCACGCAGCCCTCACAACCCTTCACCCGTCCGGTGCAGCCCCGGCTGCGGGGCGTGCACGGCTGCTCACGCGGGCAGCCAGCTCACCTTCCCCACCAGCAGCGCGTACCCGATGAAGGCGACCACGTCGATCAGGGTGTGAGCGATCACCAGGGGCATCGCCCGGCCCCAGCGCTGGTACACCCAGCCGAAGACCAGGCCCATCGCCACGTTGCCGATGAAGCCGCCCAGCCCCTGGTACAGGTGGTACGAGCCGCGCAGCACGGCGCTGACCACCAGCGCCGGCAGCCACCGCACCCCCAGCTGCGCCAGCCGGTGCAGCAGGTACCCGGCGACCAGCACCTCCTCCAGGACCCCGTTCTCCGCGGCCGCCAGCACCGAGATCGGCACCGCCCACCACACGTCCGGCAAGGCCGAGGCCGCCACGTTCGTGTTGATCCCCGCCGTGCGGGCACCGACGTACAGCACCAGCCCGCACCCGCCGATCAGGGCCGCCAGGCCCACCCCGCCCAGCAGGTCGCGGCCCGGCCGGCGCCCGTCCACCCCCAGCGTGCGCAGCGACTCCCCGCCCCGCGCCAGCAGGTACGCCACCAGCAGCACCGGCGCCAGCCCCGAGGCGATCGACACGAGCTGCAGCGCCAGGTCCAGCCACGGACGGTCCGGTGCGTAGCTGCCCAGCACCGTGGAGGTCTGCGCGTTCAGCGCCTCCGGCGCCGTCACCAGCCCGATGAACCGCACCAGCGCCCGCACGCCGCTCATGCCGAGCGACACGGCGAAGACCGCGACGACCTCCCACACGATCAGCCGCCGCTCGCGCGGGTCGGGAACCACCGCCGGGGCGCTCACGGCGCGGGCGACTGCTCGGGCAGGCCCAGGTGCTCCAGGGCCGCGGCGTGCAGGTGCCCGTTGGTGACCACCGCGTCCCCGCCGTGCGGGCCGTCCACGCCCGCGCGGGAGGTGAAGCGCCCCCCCGCCTCGGTCACGATCGGCACCAGCGCCGCCATGTCGTGCAGCGCCAGCTCCGGTTCGGCGGCGATGTCCACCGCCCCCTCCGCCAGCAGCATGTACGACCAGAAGTCGCCGAAGCCGCGGGTGCGCCACACCGTGCGCGACAGCCGCAGGAACCCCTCCAGGCTGCCGGTCGCCTCCCAGCCGGTGAGCGAGGAGTACGCGAAGGAGGCGTCGGCGAGGTCGGTGACGCCGCTGACGGAGATGCGCGTCGCCGTGGACAGGCTGCGACCCGTCCAGGCGCCCGAGCCCTTCGACGCCCACCAGCGGCGCTGCAGCGCCGGCGCGGAGACCAGCCCCACCACGGGCTCACCGTCGTCCAGCAGGGCGATGAGGGTCGCCCACACCGGCACCCCCCGCACGAAGTTCTTCGTGCCGTCGATCGGGTCCACCACCCACTGCCGGGGCCCGTGCCCCACCAGGCCGAACTCCTCGCCCAGCACCGCGTCGCGCGGGCGGGTGCGCTTGAGCGAGGAGCGGATCAGCTCCTCGGCGGTGCGGTCGGCGTCGGTGACCGGCGTCAGGTCCGGCTTGGTCTCCACCGCCAGGTCCAGCGCCCGGAAGCGGTCCATCGTCACGCCGTCCACCTGGTCGGCGACCACGTGCGCCAGGCGCAGGTCGTCGTCGTAGCGGAGCCGGGTGGCGGGCGCCGGTGCGGAGGAGGGCGCGGGGGAGGACGAGGGGGTGGGCACCGGGCGAACCTACCGCCGCCCCGCGGCCGGGGCCGGGACCTCCGGCCCGTCCAGCGCGCTCCCAGGTGCGCCGAGGATGCTGTGAGGACGCCCGGCAGCGGCCGGGTGCGCAGCGGACCAGCACGGAGGAGCCATGGCCGGCACGACCGGGACCCGGTGGGACCACGAGCACGAGGCGGGGGAGGCGGGGGAGCAGCACCACCTGTCGCACCTGCCGGTGTCCCCGCGCGCCCGCGGCCTGCTGCTGGCCCTGGGCGGTGCGATCGGCTTCCTGGCCTCGATGGTCCTGACCGTCGAGCGCTTCCGGCTGGCCACCGACCCCGGCTACCGGCCCAGCTGCAGCATCAACCCCTTCATCTCCTGCCAGACGGTCATGGAGAGCGCGCAGGCGGAGCTGTTCGGCTTCCCCAACCCGCTCCTCGGGATCGGCGCCTTCGCGGTCAGCGCGACCCTGGGGGTGCTGCTGCTGTCGGGCACCGCGTTGCCGCGGTGGGTGGAGCGGGGCCTGCTGGCGGGCCTGGCGCTGGGGGTGGTGTTCGTCGGCTGGCTGGTCAGCGCGGCCCTGTTCACCATCCACGCGCTGTGCCCCTACTGCATGGTCGTCTGGGTCGTGGTCATCGCGACGTTCTGGGTCTCGCTGGCCGACGGCCTGGACCGCGGGCTGGTCCCCGTGCCGCGGCCCCTGCGGGGCGCGGCGCGCGCGGTCGTGGACTTCCGGGTGCTGCTGATCGCGCTGACGATCGCCGCCGTCGCCGCGATGGTCGGCGTGTCCTTCTGGGACTACTGGGCCACGCTGCTCTGAGGGCCCGGCACCGGCCGGGCGCCGGAGGTCCTGGAGGTCCCCGTGCCCCGTCCGCTGCCCGCCACCGTCCTGCCGCTGGCTCCCGTGCTCACCGCGGTGCTGGTGGCCGGCTGCGCCGCGGACGCCGACCGGGCGCCCGCGGCGACGGCGTCGCTGTCCAGCGCCGCGCCGAGCGCGCCGGCGCCGACCGGTCCGGAGCCCCCGCAGCCGGCCCTCACCTCCCCCGGCGCCGAGCAGCTGGAGCGCCTCGTGGAACTGGCCGGCGGGATCGACCCCCGCCTCGCCGAGAACCGCGACGCGCTGGCCCGCCGGGCCGACAGCGTGTGCCTGGACCTGCAGGAGGGCGAGGACCCCGCGACCGTCGTCTCGGACGTCCAGCGCCGGTTCAGCGGCGGCGGGGTCGAGGGGCTGACCGAGGAGCAGGCGGCGCAGCTGGTGGAGGCGGTCCGCACCACCGTCTGCCCGTGACGACCCGGTCCTAGTCGCGCTCGTGCGCGTGGTCGCGGTCCCGCTCGCGCGGGCGCTCGTCGCCGCGCTCCTCACCGCGCCGCGCCGCCAGCAGCCGCCGGAACGAGGCCAGCCGGGCCGGGCCCGCCGTGCCGGCGTGCCCGGAGGCGACCCACTCGTCCAGCGCGCACTCCTCCTCGTCGTGCGTGCACCCGCGCGGGCACCCCTCCTCGCCCGCCGCCAGGTCCGGGAAGGCGCTCAGCACCGCCTCCGGGTCCACGTGCGCCAGCCCGAAGGAGCGCACGCCCGGGGTGTCGACCACCCAGCCGTCCCCGCCGGGCAGCGCCAGCGCCGCCATCGAGGTGGAGGTGTGCCGGCCGCGGCCGGTGACGGCGTTGACGTGCCCGGTGGCGCGCCCCGCGTCCGGCACCAGGGCGTTGACCAGCGTGGACTTGCCCACCCCGGAGTGCCCCACGAGCACGCTGGTGCGCCCGCGCAGCCGCTCCAGCACGTCCTGCAGCCCCACCAGCTCCCCGCCCGGACCCCGGGAGGTCACCACCGCGTCCAGGCCCAGCGGCGCCCACGTGCTCAGCACCTCCTGCGCCGGGCGCAGGTCGCCCTTGGTCAGGCACAGCAGCGGGCGCATGCCCGCCACGTACGCCGCGACCAGGCAGCGGTCCACCATCCGGGCGCGCGGCTCCGGGTCGGCCACGGCCGTGACCACCACGAGCTGGTCGGCGTTGGCCACGACCACGCGCTCGACCGGGTCGGTGTCGTCGGCGGTGCGGCGCAGCACCGTGCGGCGCTCCTCGATGCGCACGATGCGCGCCAGGGTGTCGGTGCGCCCGGAGGTGTCGCCCACCAGGCCCACCCGGTCGCCCACGACGACGCCGGTGCGGCCCAGCTCCCGCGCGCGCATCGCCGTGACCGTCCGCTCGGCCGGCGTGCCCGGCTCGGCCAGGCAGGTGGAGCGGCCCCGGTCCACGGCCACCACCAGGGCCGGCACCGCGTCGGCGTGCGCGGGGCGCTCCTTGGTGCGCGGGCGCGACCCGCGCGGGTTCGGGCGGACCCGGACGTCGTCCTCGTCGTAGCGGCGGCGGCGCTCGCTCACCTCGGCCCCACCGCCTCACTCGCCCCGCAGCATGGCCGTCCACATGCCGGGGAAGTCCGGCAGCGTCTTGCCGGTCGTGGCGACGTCCTCCACGAGCACGCCCTCCACGGCCAGGCCGATCACGGCCCCGGCGGTGGCCATCCGGTGGTCGGCGTAGGTGCGGAACACCCCGCCGTGCAGCGGCCGCGGGCGGACCAGCAGCCCGTCCGCGGTCTCCTCCGCGTCCCCGCCCAGGGAGTTGACCTCGGTGACCAGGGCCGCCAGGCGGTCGGTCTCGTGCCCGCGCAGGTGCGCGATGCCGCGCAACCGCGTGGGGGTGGACGCCAGCGCCGCCAGCGCCGTGATCACCGGGGCCAGCTCGCCGGCCTCGTGCAGGTCCAGGTCCAGCCCGTACAGCTCCCCGGTGCCCCGCACCAGCAGGCCGTCGCGGTCCAGGGACACCTCGGCGCCCATCTGGTCCAGGACGTCGCGCAGCAGGTCCCCGGCCTGGGTGGTGGACTGCGGCCACCCCGGCACCCGAACGCGGCCGCCCGCGACGGCGGCCGCGGCCAGGAAGGGGCCGGCGTTGGACAGGTCCGGCTCGACCTGCACGTCCAGGGCGTTGACCTCGCCGGCCTCCACGGCCCAGCGGCCGGGGGTGGCGTCGTCCACGAGCACGCCGGCGTCGCGCAGCACCTCCACCGTCATCCGCACGTGCGGGGCGCTGGGCAGCTCCGGGCCGTCGTGGACGACCTCCAGGCCCTCGCGGCAGCGCGCACCCACCAGCAGCAGGGCGGAGACGAACTGGCTGGAGCCGGAGGCGTCGATGCGCACCGACCCGCCGCGCAGCCCGCCGACGGGCCCGCGCACCGTGAACGGCAGCAGACCCCGGCCGCCGTCCTCCACGACCGCGCCGAGCTGGCGCAACCCGTCCAGCACCGCACCCATCGGGCGCTCGCGGGCGCGCGCGTCGCCGTCGAACTCCACCGGCTCCCCGGCCAGCGCCGCCACCGGCGGCAGGAAGCGCATGACGGTCCCGGCCAGGCCGCAGTCCACGCGGGTGCCGCCGGTGACGGGCCCGGGGCGCACCAGCCAGTCGCCCGCCTCCACGCCCTCGGCGCCGCGGCCGCCCTCGACGACGTCCGCGCCCAGGGCGCGCAGGCCGTCGGCCATCAGGGTGGTGTCGCGCGAGATCAGGGGGGCGCGCAGCAGGGACGGCCGCTCGGCGAGGGCGGCCACCACGAGGTAGCGGTTCGTCAGCGACTTGGAGCCGGGCACGGGCACCACGGCGTCCAGCGGGCCGGCCGCGCGGGGGGCGGGCCACAGCTCGGGCGCGGGCCGGCCGGGTCGTGACGGGGGGACGGCGTCGGCTGTCGTCGGGCTCACGCACGCATCCTCGCAGCACCCCCCGACGGTCCTCGACCCGTGGGCCGGGACCGCCGGGGGAGCGGGGCGCGGGTCAGCCGGCCTTGGCGGCCACGAGCGCGAGGTCCTTGCGGCCGGACTCGGCGGCGTGCGCGGCCAGCCGCTTCGCGTCGCGCCCGGCGCGGCCGGCGCGCCACAGCACGCCCGGCTTGCCGGCGGTGTCCACGGCGGCCAGCAGCGCCGCGCCCAGCAGGCCGACGTCCTTGAGGAAGTCGCCCAGGACCTCCGAGCGCACGGCCCGGTCCTTCTCGGTCCAGAACGGGTGCGCCACGTAGGCGGTGGGGGCGGCGGTGGCGGCCAGCACCGCGGCGGACAGCCGGGGTGCCCGGCCCAGCGCGAAGAGCACGCCGGCGCCCGCCATGGCGGCGCCGTTCAGGCGCACCAGCAGCACCGGGTCCTGCGGCAGGTGCAGCGGGCCGGCGAGCCGCTCGGCCACCGGCTCGGCGGCCGGCGCCAGGTCGGGCGCACCGCGCACCTGGTCGATGCCGGTCTTGATGAAGATCGCGGCGAGCATCGGTCGGGCCACACGTCGCACCAGAGTCATGGGAGTTGCCTACCGCACCGGCGCCCCGGGCGCACCCGCCGGGGCGCCGCCCCGGTGCCGGCCGGGGTGCTGTCGGCGGCGCGTGCCAGGGTGTGGCGCGTGTGCGAGCGGTACGTGCTGCAGCGGGACGTCGACGAGCTGGTCGCCGAGTTCGAGGTCGAGGAGCCGGCCCTCGGCCCCGGCGGCGCCGCGAGCCCGGCGGACGTCGTGCCCGGCGCCCGCCCCCCGGTGGTCCTGGAGCGCTTCCGCAAGGGCGAGCCGGACGCCCCGCCGAGCCGCTCGCTGCGCGCCCTGAGCTGGGGCCTGGTGCCCCCGGGGGCGCGGGACGCCTCCGCGGGGCCCGCCGCCGCGCACGTGCGCGCCGAGGCGCTGCTGCGGGAGCCGTCGTCCGCGCCGGCGGCCCTGGCCCGCCGCTGCCTGGTCCCGGTGGACGCCTGGTACCAGCGGCGGGCCGACGGCGAGCCCCGCGGCGCGCAGTCCGCCGTCTCCGCCGCCGACGGCTCGGTGCTGTCGCTGGCGGGCGTGTACGAGTTCTGGCAGGACCCGGCGAGGGCGCCCGGCGACCCCGCGCGGTGGCTGGTGAGCTTCGCGCTCGTGACCACCGCCGCCGAGCCGGGCCCGGACCGGCTGCGCGGCCGGGTGCCGCTGGTCGTGCCGCGCGACCTGCGCGACGCCTGGCTGGACCCCACTCTCGACGAGGCCGAGGACGTCGCCGCGCTGCTGGACGCGCTGTCCCGCGAGCGGGCCGGCACCGCGCTGCGAACGCACCCGGTGCCACCGCCGGGCGCCTGAGGAACGCCCCCCTCGTGCGCCGGGGCCGGAATGGCGCCCCTCCGGTGGGCGTTGTGGCGGTCATGGTGGTGGCTGAGAAGACCGGTGCCCGCACCGCGTCCCGCGCGGCGGTGGGACCGCCGGGCAGGCGTCCCGGGCGGCGTCCCGCGAGCGCGCCGGGCGCGCTGAGCGCGCGGCGCGGCGAGGGCCTAGGCTCGGGGCCGATGACCGAACAGACCTCGAGGGCACCCTCGGAGGAGACCGCCGACGAGCGCGCGGCGCGCTTCGAGCGCGATGCGCTGCCCTTCCTCGACCAGCTCTACTCCGCGGCGCTGCGCATGACGCGCAACCCCGCGGACGCCGAGGACCTCGTCCAGGACGCCTTCGCGAAGGCGTACGGCGCGTTCCACCAGTACGCGCCGGGCACGAACCTCAAGGCCTGGCTGTACCGGATCCTCACGAACACGTACATCAACACGTACCGCAAGAAGCAGCGCGAGCCGCAGCAGTCCCACTCCGACGAGATCGAGGACTGGCAGCTGGCGCGGGCGGAGTCGCACACCTCCTCGGGCCTGCGCTCGGCCGAGACCGAGGCGCTGGACCACCTGCCGGACTCCGACGTCAAGCGGGCCCTGCAGCAGGTGCCCGAGGACTTCCGCATGGCGGTGTACCTCGCCGACGTGGAGGGCTTCGCCTACAAGGAGATCGCCGAGATCATGGGCACCCCCATCGGGACCGTGATGTCGCGCCTGCACCGGGGCCGTCGCCTGCTGCGCGAGATGCTGCGCGACTACGCGGTGGGCCGGGGCGTGTCGGGGGCCGTGCGCCAGGCGGAGGGTGCGTCGTGAGCGCGGCCCGGGAGCCGGAGGGCGTGACCGCCGCGGGCGGAGCGCCGCTGAAGCAGGAGTGCCGCGAGGTCCTCGAGCGCGCGTTCGAGTACCTCGACGGCGAGATGGCCGAGCTGGACTGCGAGCGCCTGAAGGCCCACCTGCGCGAGTGCGCCAGCTGCGTGGCGCAGCTCGCCGAGGACGAGCAGCTCAAGCGGGCGATCCGGGACGGGTGCCCGTGCGAGACGGCACCGACCCAGCTGCGCGCGCGCATCCTCGTGCAGATCACCGAGGTCAGCGCCTCGGTGCGCTGAGCCCGGCCGAGCCGCGACGACGAGAGGCCCCGGACCTGCTGGTCCGGGGCCTCTCGTGCGCCTGCGCGTGCGCTCAGGCGTTGGGGCGCTTGCCGTGGTTCGCGCCGTTGCTCTTGCGCGAGCGGCGCTTGCGGCCACGCTTGCTCATGAGCTGCTCCTCCCTGTCGACATCTCCGGCGTCCATGGTCCCACGGGGTGAGGAGTGCTCAAGGTGGCGCCCCGTCGTCCCGATGCCGCGGGGGTGACGATCGCGCAGACCCCGGTGCTCCCGGCGGGACGGGTGGCCCCCGGCGGCACCGAACCCCTCATCACCCCCTACCTGCGGGCGCTGGTGGAGCTGCGCGGCTCGGACCTGCACTGCAAGGCGGGCTCGCCCCCGCGGGTGCGCATCGACGGCCGGCTGCGCCAGCTGCAGGCCCCGGCGCTGACGCCGGACGACACCGAGGAGATGCTGCGGCAGATCCTGCGCCCGGACCTGGTGGAGGAGTTCGCGCGCACCAGCGAGGCCGACTTCGCGCACAGCCTGCCCGGCGGGGGCGGGCGCTTCCGCGTCAACGCGTTCCGCCAGCGCGGGTCGGTGGGCCTGGTGCTGCGCCGGGTGGCGGCCAAGGCGGTGCCGCTGTCGGGCCTGGGGGTGCCGCCGGTGCTGGAGCAGCTCGCGCTGGAGCACCGCGGTCTGCTGCTGGTCACCGGCCCCACCGGCTCGGGCAAGACGACGACGCTGGCCGGGATGATCGACCACATCAACACGGTGCGCGAGAGCCACATCGTGACCATCGAGGACCCCATCGAGATCCTGCACGACGACAACCGCTCGATCGTCAGCCAGCGCGAGGTGCGCCTGGACACCGCCGACTTCACCACGGCGCTGCGCGCGGCGATGCGCCAGGACCCCGACGTCATCCTCGTGGGGGAGATGCGCGACACCGAGACGGTCAAGGCCGCCCTGTCGGCGGCGGAGACCGGTCACTTCGTCATGTCGACGCTGCACACCATCGACGCGGCGGAGACGGTCTCGCGCATCATCGACTTCTTCCCCCCGCACGAGCAGAAGCAGGTGCGCCTGGCACTGGCCGGTTCGCTGCGCGGCATCGTGTGCCAGCGGCTGGTGCCCCGCGCGGACGGTCGCGGCCGGTGCGTGGTGATGGAGATCTGCGTGAACACCGGGCGCATCGCCGACGCCATCGCGGACCCGGACAAGACCCACCACATCACGGACCTGATCCGCGAGGGCTCGTACTACCAGATGCAGACGTTCGACCAGCACCTCGTGGCGCTGGTGCGCGACGGCGTGGTCACGCTGGAGGACGCCCAGCAGGCTGCCACGAGCCCGCACGACCTCGGGGTGGAGCTGCGGCGCCTGGGTCTGCTGGCCTGAGGCTCCACTCCAGCGGGGCGCGGGTGCCCGGCCGGCGGACCCAGGACAGCGGGCCCAGTGCCGGCGGGACGACGAGGACGGCGAGCCAGAACCAGTCGGAGAAGGTCATGCGCTGAGCGTGGCGCGGTGCGCCCTGCGCGCCGAGTGGCAGTCCTGCCGATGTTCGTCGCCATCCTGCCAACCTGGCCCGGCACTGGCAGACTGCCCCCGTGCCCCCCCTGCGCTCGGTCGCCGTGGTCGTCGGCGAGGCCTTCTCGACCTTCGAGTTCGCCATCGGCTGCGAGGTCTTCGGCATCGACCGCACCGACGAGGGCGTCCCCGCCTTCGACTTCGCGGTGTGCTCGCCCGGCGGGGCCCCGGTGCGCTCCGCGCAGGGCTTCACCCTGGTCCCCGAGCACGGCCTGGACCCGGTCGACGACGCCGACCTGGTCCTCATCGGCCCCTCGCAGGCGCTGCGCGGTCCGGACGTCGCCGTCCTGGCCCCGCACCTGGACGCCGCCCTGGCCCGCGGCGCCACCGTGGCCAGCCTGTGCAGCGGCGCCTTCACCCTGGCCCGCGGCGGGTACCTCGACGGCCGGCGCGCCACCACCCACCACCGCTACGCCGCCCAGCTGGCCCGCGAGTTCCCCGCCGTGCAGGTCGTCCCCGACGTGCTGTACGTGCAGGACGGGCCCATCGCCACCAGCGCCGGCACCGCCGCCGGCATCGACCTGTGCCTGCACCTGGTGCGCGAGGCCCACGGCAGCGCCGTGGCCACCGCGATCGCCCGGCGCATGGTCGTGCCCCCGCACCGCGACGGCGGGCAGGCGCAGTACGTCGAGGCGCCGGTGCGCCCGTGCGCCGACGAGTCCCTGCAGCGGGCCCTCACCTGGGCCGCCGCCCACCTCGACCAGGACGTCGACATCGCCGGCTGGGCGCGCGCCGCGGCCATGTCCCCGCGCACCTTCGCGCGCCGCTTCCGTGCCGAGACGGGCGTGACCCCGCACCGCTGGCTGCTGGAGCAGCGCGTCGGCGCCGCGCGGCTGCTGCTGGAGGACGGCGACGAGACCGTCGACGAGGTGGCCCGCCGCTGCGGCTTCTCGTCGGCGGCGATGCTGCGCCAGCACTTCCTGCGCCTGGTGGGCACCACGCCGACCGCCTACCGCCGCGCCTACCGCGGTGCCCGGGCGCCGCGCGCCACGCCCCTGGTTCCGCCGGCCCCGGTCCCGTCGTCCGTGGCCCCCGGTGCGCCCGGCCCCGTGCGCCTGCCCGCGCAGAGCGCCCCGGTGGGCGTGTGAACCGCACCGCCGCGACCGGCCGCGTCGTGCGGCTGCGCTCGCTGCTCGCCGACGTGCGCACCCGCCTGCACGGGCACGACCTGTCCCTGGTGTCCGCGGGGGTGACCTTCTACGCCGCCGTGGCGCTGGTGCCCTCGCTCGTCGTCGCGGTGCGGCTGCTGGCCGTGGTCCTGGGGCCCGAGCGCGTCGTCGAGCTCGGCGACGCCGTCGGGCGCGCCCTGCCCGACGCGCAGGGCGCCGGGCGCGTCGTCGGCGACCTGGTGCGCACGGCCGTGGACGTCGGCTGGCTCGCGGTGCTGGTGGCGCTCGTGCCGGCCACCGTGTACGGCGAGGGGCTGCGCCGCGGCTTCGCCCGGGTCAGCGTGCGCTACCCCGAGCCGCCAGCGCCCCCGGTGCGCGGGCGCGCCGGGGCGTGGCGGGTGCGGCTGCGCGCGGCGCCCCTGCTGCTGCTGGCGCCGGTGGGCTTCCTCGCCGTGCTCGAGGTGGCCCCGTTCCTCGCCGGGTGGTTCGGCACCGGCACCGCCCGCACGGCGCTGGCGGTGTACGTCGCCCTCAACGTGGACTGGCTCGTGGTCTCCCCGGTGCTGGTGTACGTGTACCGGGTGCTGGGGCCGGTGCGCGCCGGCTGGTGGGCCACGCTGTGGGGCGCCTACGCCACCGGGGCGTTCGTCTCCGGCTTCCTGCAGGGGTTCGTCCTCTTCCTCGCCATCCCCGTCGACCTCGGCGCGCCGTTCGGCGGTTACACGCACGTGGGCGGTGCCGTCGCGGTGTGCCTGTGGCTGTGGGTGCTCACGGCGCTGACCGTCTACGGGTACGCCCTCACCCTGGAGCTGGACCGGCGCCGGCACCGGGTGCCGAGCGCGGACGTGCCCGTCGCGGCCCGGCGCGCCGGCCTGCGGGGGTGACCGGCACCCCGCCGGCCCCGCGGGGTGCTCAGAAGGTGAACCGGCGGGTGACCGCCTCCAGGTCCTCGGCGACCTGACCCAGCTCCGAGACCGCCGCGCGCACCGAGCCGACCTGCGCGGTGGTGCCGGCCACGGAGCCCGCCGCGGCCGACAGGGCCCCGGCGATCCCGCCGGAGCTGGCGGCGGCGCTGTGCAGGGTGACGCCGATCGAGGTGGTCGTGGCCAGCTGCTGCGCCACCGCGGAGGCGATCGTGGCCTGCTGGGCGTCGATGTGCGCGATGGTGCGGGAGATGGAGTCGATGTCGGCGCGCACCGCGGCCGCCTCGGCCTGCACGGCCGTCAGCGTGGGGGCGATCTCCTCGGTGGCCTGCGCGGTCTGGCGGGCCAGCTCCTTGACCTCCTCGGCCACCACGGCGAACCCCGAGCCGGCCTCCCCGGCGCGCGCCGCCTCGATGGTGGCGTTCAGGGCCAGCAGGTTCGTCTGCCCGGCGATCGCGGTGATGGTGCGCAGCACGTCGGCGATCTGCTGCGAGGAGCCGCCCAGGCGCTCCACGGTGCCCGTGGCGGCCTGCGCCAGCTGCACGGCCTCGCCCGCCACGACCGTGACGCCGCTGGTGGTGGAGGAAACCTCGTCGGCCGCCGCGCGCAGCTGCTCCACGGCCTCGGCGACGTCGCGCACGCCCTCGGAGACGCCGCCGGCGTCGCCCGCGACCTGCGTGATGTCCGTGGCGGTACTCTCGGCGGCCTCGGCCAGCTGCGCGCCGGCGCCCTCCAGCGAGGCGGCGGTCCCGGTCAGGCGCCCGGCGCCGCGGCTCATCGCCGTGACCGCCTCGCGCATGCCGGCCACCGCGTCGTCCAGGGCGCGGCCCATCTCGCCGATCTCGTCGGCGCGCTCGTCGGCGGTCGCGCCCACGGACAGGTCCCGCGCGGCGACGCGGCGCAGCACGCCCGTCAGGCGCTCGATGCGACCCACCAGCCCCCGGGCCAGCACGGCGATCAGGACGCCCAGGACGGCTGCGACCGCCAGCCCGGCCAGGACGTTGTCGCGCACGAGGGCGGCGCGCTCGCCCTGGATGCGGTCGGTGACCGCGGCGGTGTCCGCCTCGGGCAGCCAGCTGGTGACCACCCAGTCGTAGGCGGCGTAGCGGGAGACCCCGACGGTCTGCGGCCCGGAGGGCAGCTCGACGGTGGTGGTGGTGAACCCGCCGTCGGGCAGGTCCGCGGCCAGCTCCAGCAGCCGCTCCACGTACGGCTCGCCGTCGGCGTCGCGCGCGTCGAGCATCGCGTCGCCGTCGGAGGCGCCCTCGGGGGCGACCACGGCGGTGCCGCGCGAGGCGGTGGCGCTGGAGAAGACGGCGTACTGCCCGGTGCTGCCCACGGTCGCCTCGGCGAGCCGCGCGCGCAGGTCGGCGGTGACGTCGTCCTGCGGCAGGCCCACGAACACCGCACCGGCGACCTCGCCGTCGATGAGCAGCGGCTCGTACACGGTGATGTACGGCTCGTCGGCGACGACGGCGGTGCCGTGGAACGTCTCCCCGGCGAGCAGCGAGGCCACGACCGGGGTGGCGCTGCCGTCCTCCTTGACGGCGGGGATGTACGTGCCGATGTTGCGGTTCCCGTTCGCCCCGACCACGGTGGTCGCCACCCGCAGCATGTCGCCGGCCTCGTTGACGCGCTGGAAGACGGTGACCGGGGCGCCGGTCAGCGCGGCCACGGCGTCCACCGCCGGCACGGTCTGGGCGGGGTCGGTGACCTGGCCCAGCGAGGTGTCCCCGAACAGCAGCTGCGGCACGGTGACCTGCACGGCCTCCTTGGTGACCTGGTTCGTGGCGGTCCAGGTGGCGCTGCCCTGCAGGCGCGGTGCACCCAGGGCCAGCAGGCGCTCGTCGGTCGTGCGCAGGTCGCCGTCCAGCTGCGACTGCACGGCGGCGGACTGGGTCGCCACCGTGGTCAGCACCTGCGCGCCCGCGTCGCGCAGCGACTGCTCCGACATCGCGCGCACGTCGCCGGAGGTGGCGTCGGCCAGGTCGCCCACCTGCCAGGCGCTCAGCGCGCTGAGCAGGCCGGCGGTGACGACGACGGCCCCGACGCCGGGGACCAGGAGCTGGGAGCGCAGGGAGCGCAGGGGCGAGGCCACGACAGCCCATCGGCAGCCGCGGCCGGGACCTTCGTCCTCCGCCGGGAGAGGTTCGCCCGGGCCACGGCCGGGGCCTCAGGCGCCGGGACGGTCCCCGGTGCGGCCGTCGAGCAGCTCGCGCAGGACGTCGGCGTGGCCGGCGTGCCGGGCGGTCTCCTCGGTCATGTGCACCAGCACCCAGCGCAGCGAGACCGCGTCGCCGCCGCGGGTGGTGCCGCGGTCGGTGAGCTTGAGCTCGGAGACCACCGCGTCCGAGGCGGCGCGCGCCCGCGCGTAGTAGGCCAGCACGCCCTCGGTGGTCTCCCACGGGTGGATGCGCCACTCCGCGTGCGGGTCCTCGGCCAGGGCCTGCTCGGGCACCTCCTCGTTCGCCCGCCCGAACGTGCGCCCGAACCAGCCGTGCTCGACCGAGGCCAGGTGCTTGGCGATGCCCAGCAGCGAGGTGCCCGACGGCACCAGGGGCCGGCGCAGCCGCTCGTCGTCGAGGTCCTCCAGCTTCCACAGCACGGCCTGGCGCTGCCGCTCCAGGGCCGCGACCAGGACCCGCTTCTCGCCGGCCGTCTTCTCGCTCGCCGTGCTCAGGGGGCTCGTCACGCTGAGCAGGGTAGTGGTCGCGGCGCTGTGCGCAGCCGGGACGCGGGGGGAGCGTGCCCGCTCGCTACCGTGGCGCCGTGACGAGCGGGCGGTCGGCGGCGGGGGTCTGCACCAGCGGCCGGGTGGAGGCGCTGCACGTCTACCCGGTCAAGGGCCTGAGCCCGCAGCCGCTGCGCGAGGTGCAGCTGAGCGCGGGACGGGCGTTCCCCTTCGACCGGTGGTTCGCGCTGGCCCGCCCGGGCGGGGAGTACGCGCCGGGCGTGCGCCGCGGCATCTCCAAGCGGCAGTTCTTCGTGCTGGTCGACGAGGCCCGGCTGGCCGGGCTGCGCACGCACCTGGACACAGCCACGGGGATCTTCACGGTCGCGGTGCGCGAGCACGAGGTGCTGTGCGCGGACCTGCGCACCGGGGAGGGCGTGCAGCGGGTCCTGGAGCTGTTCGCGCGGGTCCTGGACCTGCCGGCGGGGGTGCTGCCGGTGTGGGCGCACGAGGAGGGCCGGCGCTTCACCGACACCGCGCCGGGCGGCGACGAGGCGATGGAACTGGTCTCGGTGCTCAACCTGGCCTCGGTCCGTGAGCTGGAGCGGCGTGCCGGCGCGCCGGTGGACCCGCTGCGCTTCCGCGCCAACGTCCACGTCGACGGCCTGCCCGCCTTCGGCGAGCTGGACCTGGTGGGCCGGGAGTTCGACCTGGGCGGGGTGCGGGTGCGCGGCGAGAAGCCCACCGTGCGCTGCGCCGCCACCGAGGTGGACCCCGCCACCGGCCGGCGCGACCTGCCGGTGCCGCAGCTGCTCTCGCGCTGCTTCGGCCACGACCTCATGGGCTTCTACGTGCGGGTCCTCACCGGCGGGACGCTGGCCGTGGGGGGTGGGGTGCGTGCCTGAGGACCTGCGGCTGCGGGTCGCCGAGACCGAGGACCTCACCGCGTCGGTGCGCCGGTTCGTGCTCGTCGACCCCACCGGCGCCGCGCTGCCGGGGTACCGCAGCGGCGCGCACGTCGCCGTGAGCACCCCCGCCGGCCACCGGCGCAGCTACAGCCTCGTCGAGCCCGGCTCGCGCGCCCCGCAGCGCTACGTGCTGTGCGTGCGCCGCGACGACGCCGGGCGCGGCGGGTCGGTGAGCATGCACGACGACGTCGCCGTCGGCGACGAGCTGGCCGTCTCCGAGCCGGCCAACGCCTTCCCGCTGCGCCGCGCGAAGCGGTACCTGTTCATCGCCGGCGGCATCGGGATCACGCCCGTGCGCTCGATGGTGGCCGAGCTGCGCGCCCGCGGCGGCGCCGACGTCACCGTGCTGTACCTGACGCGCAGCCCGGAGGAGACGGCCTTCCTCGACGAGTTCTCCGCCGACGGCTCGGTGGTGCACCACAGCGCCCTGCACGGCCGGCTCGACCTGTGGCCGCACCTGGCCGAACCGGACGACGACGCCCGCGTGTACTGCTGCGGCCCCACGGGACTGGTCGAGGAGGTCCTGGCCCTGACCGCGCACTGGCGGCCCAGCCGCGTGCACGTGGAGGACTTCGCCGGTGTGGACCCCCTGGGCGGACGCCGTGAGCCCTTCACCGCCGTGTGGGCGCCGACGGGCGAGCGGGTGGAGGTCGGTGCGGACACCACGCTGCTGGCCGCGCTGGGGCGGGCCGGGATCGCCGTGGACGCCTCCTGCGCCTCCGGCACCTGCGGGACGTGCCGGCTGCGGCTGCTCGCCGGCGAGGCCGACCACCGCGACCTCGTGCTGACGGAGGCCCAGCGCGGGGGGTCCGTCATGCCGTGCGTGTCGCGGGCGCGCTCGCCGGAGCTCGTGGTGGCTCCGGTGCGGGCGGGGGGCGGGCCCTCCTGAGACCGGTGGTCCCGCCTGCGTGCGGGGCGCGGTCCGCGGTCCACTACGCTCGGGGGACACGGTTCAAGCAAGAGCCTCTGCCGCGGTGGGTAGGAGGCCCGAAGTGACGTCGGTGAGCGACCCGGCGACTCCCCGTGAAGCCGTCGTGGCCCTCGCCGGCGTGGCGCACCGGTTGCGCACCGCCGTGGACGGCGCCCGTCAGATCCCCGACGCCTGCGACGCCGTCGTGCGGGCGGCCCTGGAAGCGGTGCCCGGTCTGCTCGGCGCCACGGTGACCGTCAGCCGCGGGCCGCGCAGCACGACCGTGGCCGGAGCCGGTGCGGTGCCCCGGCGCGCCGACGAGGTGCAGTACGCCGCCGGCACCGGGCCGTGCCTGGAGGCCATCGCGACCGGCCGCCAGCTGCACGTGGCCGACGTCTCGGCCGAGGAGCGCTGGCCCGGGGTGGTGCAGCGGTTCGCCACCCTCGGCATCGGCAGCGTCCTGTCGTCACCGCTGGTGCCCGAGGAGGGCCTGGAGTGGGCCGCGGGCCTGAACCTGTACGCGGGTGCCCCGGGAGCCTTCGACGGCGAGCGCCGCGCCCTGGCCGACGTCGTCCTGGCGGTGGGGTCCGCGAGCGTGTCCGCGTTCGCGCACCGCCAGCGCGCGGTGAACCTGGAGGAGGCCGTCGCCTCCAACCGGGACATCGGCGCCGCCGTGGGGGTCCTCATGGCGCTGCGCAAGACCACCCGCGATCAGGCCCTGGCCGATCTGCGGCACGTGTCGCAGCACACCAACCGCAAGCTGCGCGACGTGGCGGCGGAGGTCCTGCAGACCGGTCAGCTGCCCGAGCCCGCGCCGGGGCGGGCGGCGCGCTCCTGACCCGCTCGTCCCGGCGCGCTCAGCCGCCCTCGCGCACCCGGGACAGGAACGCGCGGGTGCGCTCGTGGCGGGGGGCGCCGATGACGTCGGCGGGGGTGCCGCGCTCGACGACGACCCCGCCGTCCATGAACACCACCTGGTCGGCGACCTCGCGCGCGAACTGCACCTCGTGGGTCACCACGATCATCGTGGTGCCGTCCGCGGCCAGCTCGCGCATGACCGCCAGCACCTCCCCGACGAGCTCGGGGTCCAGCGCGGAGGTCGGCTCGTCGAACAGCATGAGCTTGGGCCGCATCGCCAGCGCCCGGGCGATCGCGACGCGCTGCTGCTGCCCGCCGGAGAGCTGCGCGGGGTAGTTGCGCACGCGGTCGGCCAGGCCGACCCGCTCCAGCAGGGCCACCGCCTCCTCGCGCGCCTGCGCCCTGGCCACGCCCCGCACCCGCACGGGCGCCTCGACGACGTTCTCCAGGGCCGTCATGTGCGGGAAGAGGTTGAAGCGCTGGAACACCATGCCGATGTCGCGGCGCTGCCGCGCGAGGCGCTCGTCGCTCAGGCGGTGCAGCCGCCCGCCGCGCTCCTCCAGGCCGATGAGGTCGCCGTCCACGCGGATGCGGCCGCCGTCGATGCGCTCCAGGGCGTTGATGCAGCGCAGGAACGTCGTCTTGCCCGAACCGGAGGGGCCCAGCAGGCAGACGACCTCCCCGGCGTGGACGTCCAGGTCGACGCCGCGCAGCACCTCCACGTGCCCGAAGGACTTGTGGACGTTGACCGCCTGGACGAGGGGCGCCCGGTCGAGGGGTGCGCTCACTTCTGCGCCCCCGCCCCGACGGGGACGCCGGCCGCCGCGGTCCCGGCGCCGCCGCCGAACCCGCGGCCGAAGCGCCGCTCCAGGAAGTGCTGCCCGACCATGAGCACGCTGGTGAGGAGGAGGTAGTAGATCACCGCGGCGGCCAGCGCGGGCAGCACCTGGTAGGTGCGACCGCTGATCTGCGTGACCTGGTAGAAGAGCTCCACCGTCACCGGCAGGGCGCTCAGCAGCGAGGTGTCCTTGACCATCGCGATGACCTCGTTGCCCGTCGGCGGGACGATGACGCGCATCGCCTGCGGCAGCACGACCCGGCGCATCACCTGGCGCTTCGTCATGCCCAGCGCGGCGGCCGCCTCGTGCTGGCCGCGGTCGACGCTGAGCAGGCCGGCGCGGGCGATCTCCGCCATGTACGCGGCCTCGGACAGCCCCAGCGCCAGGACGCCGCCGGCGTACCCGCCCAGCCACGCGTACACGGTGGCCTGGTCCACGCTGAGGAACCGCAGCTGCGGCGTGCCGAAGGCGTCGGTGAGCAGGAAGTCGAACGGCACGCCCAGCGAGAGGCCCCCGGCGAACAGGGCGCCGAGGCTGCCCGTGAGGAACAGCAGCACGTACCGGGGGACCGAGCGGAAGAACCAGGTGTACACCCACGCCGAGCCCGACAGCAGCGGGTTGTCCGACAGGCGCGCGATCGCCAGCAGGACCCCGACGACGACGGCGATGACCATGGCGAGCACCGTCATGAGCAGGGTGCCGAGCAGCAGGCCGCGGATCACCGCCGTCTGGTTCATCACCTCCAGGGTGAACGCCCAGTCGAACGCCGGGCTGGTCACCAGCAGGTGGGCGAGCATCGCGACGAGCACCGCGATGACCGCCAGCGCCACCCACCGCCACGGGTGGCGGACCTCCACCGCGTCGATCCGCCCGGGGCGGGCGGCCTCGACGGAGTCCTGCGGGCTCACGGGGCCGGGTTCACCGGGAACTCGTCCACGGCGCCGTCCTGCGCGCCCCAGGCCTCCAGCGCGGCCTCGTAGGCGCCCTCCTCGGCCAGGGCCTGCAGCGCCTGCGAGATCGCCTCGGCGGTCTGCGTCTGCTCCAGCGGCACGACGACGCCGTACGGGGCGGCGTCGTAGATCTCGCCCAGCAGCTCGAGGCCCTCGCTCTGCTGCACCGCGTACGCGACGACGGGGGAGTCGGCCACCACCGCCTGCACGCGGCCCTGCACGAGGGCCGCGGTGGCGTCCTGCTGGGAGTCGAAGGGCACCACGTCGATGGCGGGCTGCCCGGCGTCCGCGCACGCCTGCTGGCGGGCGGGCAGGTCCTCGTCGGACTGCACGGTGCCGTTCTGGACGGCCACGCTCACCCCGCAGGGGTTCTCCGGGTCGATGCCGTCGGGGTTGCCCTCGCGCACGGCCCACTGGCTGCCGGCGTTGAAGTACTGGACCATGTTCACCTGCTCCAGCCGCTCGGCGTTGACGGTGAACGAGGAGATCGCGGCGTCGTAGCGGTTGCCCTGCACGCCGGTGATGAGGGTGTCGAACCCGGCGTTCTGGTACTCGGCCTGCACCCCCAGCTTGGCCGCCACGGCGTCCATGAGGTCGATGTCCATGCCGACGACCTCGCTGCCGCGCAGGAACTCGTTGGGCGCGTACTCGGCGTTCGTGCCCACGCGCAGCACGCCGGAGTCCTGCACGGACTGCGGCAGCATCGCGGTCAGCGCGGCGTCGGCGCCGACCTCGGCCGCCGCGGCGGGCGCCGACGACGAGGCGGTGCCCGAGCTGCCGGACAGGGAGTCGGACCCGCACCCGGTCAGCGCCAGGGCGCCGAGCGCGAGCGTGCCGGCGGCGCCGAGGAAGGACCTGCGGGGGGTGCGAAGGAGCACGGGACGTACCTCCGGAGTCGTGGGGAGACAGGACAGTGTGGACCACGCCGCGGACACCTCACGCACACCGGTCCTCCCGGGCGGCTCCCGTTACGCAGATGTCACACGCGGCTGCCGCGGCGTGCTCAGCTCCTGGCGCAGCGTGCGCCGCAGCCGCGGGCGGGGCCCGTGCTGGAGCGCGTGCTCCACCTCCACCGCCGCACCGCCGTCGGGGTCCAGGACCACGGTCATCACGCCGTTGCCGAACCACGGCCCGTTCTCCACCCGCCAGGCCGCGCCGGGTTCGCGCACGCCGGCGGCCAGGGCCAGCGCGCGCGTCAGCGCCCGCGCCGGCGCGGAGTCCAGGACCCGGTTGGCGACCTTCACGGGGAGCTGCAGCGGGTTGCGGAACGGCGACATCACCAGCTGGTGCACCACCGTGCCCGGGGTCGTGCCGGACCGCGGCACCCGCACCCGCGCGGTGTAGCTGCAGTGCACGTCGCCGGAGAGCAGCAGCACGCTCGCGGGCGAGCGCTCGGCGCCGGTCACCTCGCGCAGCAGCTGCACCAGCTCGTCGAACGAGGTCCGGAACGCCGCCCAGTGCTCCAGGTCGGCGGCCTGGCGCAAGCGCTCGGCCCAGCGGGCCGCGCGCCGCCCCCACACCCCGTCGGCGACGGCCTCGTCGAAGCCCTCGGCGTGGTGGACGGCGTGCAGCAGGAAGGCCGGCAGCGTCGTGGCCAGCAGCAGGTGCTGCGGCGGCTCGGCGCCCGGGCGCTGCGCGCCCGCGCCCAGCGCCTGCTCGCGCACCCACGCCCACTCCGCCTCGTCGGTGATGCGCCGCGAGCCCGGCTCCAGTCGGCGGGCGCAGCGCGAGTCCACCGCCACCAGGCGCGTGGCCCCCAGGTCGCGCGAGAAGCTCCACCGGGCGCTGGCCGGGTCCGCGTCCGCGCGCAGGGCGAACTCGTCGACCAGCCGGTCCCGCTCGGCGTCGTCCCCGCTCGCGCGCAGCCGGGCGAGCAGCTCCTCGGCGGCGAGGTCCTCGGGGGAGAGGTTGCCCAGGTGCTGGTACACCCAGTAGCTGGCGAACGCGCCCGCCACCCTGTCGCGCCACCACGGCTGCGCGCTCACCCGCCGGCGCCAGGCGTCGGAGGTGTTCCAGTCGTCGCGCAGGTCGTGGTCGTCCAGCAGCATGCACGTCGGCACGGTGGACAGCAGCCAGCGCACCGCCTGCGGAGCCCACGTCTCGTGGTAGAGCCAGGTGTACTCCTCGAAGTCGCCGATCTCGCCGCGCACCTCGGACCCGGCGTCGGGGCGGCCGCGGTGCCGCTCGCGCAGCCGCTGCACGAGCGCCGGGGTGGGGTCGTCGGCGTACACCTGGTCGCCGACGAACAGCAGCAGGTCCGGCCACCGGTCCTCCGCGGCGTGCTCGCCGACCATCCGGTGCGCCAGGGCGCTCAGGGCGTCGGGGCCCACGAGCCGCACCGACTCCGGGCCGTCGTCCCCGGCGCGCCGGCAGGAGCCGAACGCCAGCCGCAGCGCAGCGCCCTCGGCGGGGGTGCGGATCTCGCTGGCCGGCCACGACCACGCCGGGTCCACCGGGGGCCACAGGCGTTCGCCGGCGACCAGCACCCGGTACGGCAGGCGGCGGCCCGGTGGCAGCCCCTCCACCACCGCGAGGGCGAAGTGGTGCCCGTGCAGGGTGAACGTGCGGGTGGTGCCGCGGGCGGTGCCCCCGCCGGGCAGGTCGACCTCGACGACCACCGTGGCCGGTGCGTCCAGCTCCACCCACACGGTGGCCCGGGTGCCGTCGACGTAGCGCAGCAGGGGACCGAGCAGCAGGACGGGGGAGGCGACGCCGGGGCCGGGCACCCCGCAATGGTGCCCCGCGCCCGCGGGTGCGCCGCCCTGGACGTCACCCGGACGCCATCCAGACGCCACCGCGGACCCCCGTGCGGCCGCAGCGCCGGCCGCGGCGGCGTCAGGGCTGCGGCACGCCCAGCCAGTCGTACCAGCCGCTGTGCAGCACCAGCCACGCCAGCAGCCCGTACCCGGCCTGGCCCGGGTGCACGCCGTCACCGGCGGCGAGGTCGGCGTACCAGTCCTCGTGCTCGGCCAGCGGGGAGAACGTGTCGACGTAGACGACGCGGCGGCGCGCGCAGACGTCGGCGAAGGCGTCGGCGAGGTCGCCGATGCGGTCGTTGCGGTCCTCGTCGGCCACGGGGGTGGGGCCCACCACGAGGGTCGGCAGCCCGCGGGCCTCGCACTCGTCCAGCACGTTCGCCAGGTTCAGCCGGCTGCGCGCCAGCGTGGTGCCGGCGTCCAGGTCCGCGTGGCCCAGGCCCACCACGAGGCGGTGCTCGTCGCCGCCGGTGAAGCGGCGGGTGGTCTCGTCGCGCCAGCGGGCGTTGAGGTCGGTCGTGGTCTCGCCCGGCACGCCCAGCGGGTACAGGGTGATGTCGCGGTCCTCGCGGGGGGTGCGGGCCGACACGCGGCCCACCCAGCCCAGGGCGCGCGGGTCGCCCACGCCGGTCACGAACTCGTCGCCCACCAGGCACACCCGCACGTCGTAGCGGCCGTTCACAGCTGGTCCTCGCGCACGGGTGTGGTGCTCCTGTCGTCGGTGGGGGAGTGCGCGAGCCAGGGTAGTGCGCCTACGGGCCCAGCAGTGCCGCGACGTCCAGCCGCAGGCGCGCCACGCCCAGGTCCAGCTCGACCGCGCCGTCGGCCGGGCGCAGCACGTGGGTGGGGCGGAAGGCGCCGTCGTCGAGCGCGAACGTGCTCAGCGTCCGCTCGCGCGGGTCGACGATCCAGTACCGCGGCAAGCCGGCTTCGGCGTGCTTCGCCGTCTTCAGCAGCAGGTCGTCACGGCGGTTGGTGGACAGGACCTCCACGCACAGCGCGGGGGTGCCGGTGGAGCGGCGCTCGTCGGTCGCGGCGGCGGTGTCGTAGACCATGACGTCGGGGATGAAGGCGTCCGTCCCGGTCCGCCACTCCCACGCCGTGATGACCCGGTGCGCGGGCGGCAGCGCGGTGCGCAGGGCCGTGAGCAGATCGATGCACAGCTCCCGGTGCCAGCGCGTGGGGCTCGGGCTCACCAGCAGGTGCCCGTCGACGTACTCGACACGAGGGTCCTCCGGCAGCGCGTCGTACTCGTCCCAGGAGACCGGGCGACCGGCCTCCGGTGTCGTCACCGCCACGTGGTCCACCTCCTCCGCTGCGACCCAGCGCACGACGACGCCCCCGCTGCCCGGGGTGGGCGGCGGGGGCGTCGTCGTGCGGGGTGGCCTCAGCGGTCGAAGGCCTCCGCCACGAGCTGCTGCTGCTCGGCCTGGTGGCGCTTGGCCGAGCCCGCCGCGGGCGAGGCCGACGCCGGGCGCGAGACGCGGCGCAGGCGGGTGCCCGAGGCGAACAGGTTCATCGCCACGTGCTGCCAGCCGCCCTGGTTGGCCGGCTCCTCCTGGACCCACACCAGCTCGGCGTCGGGGTAGGTGGCGGCCACCTCCAGCAGGGCGTCCACCGGCAGCGGTGCGAGCTGCTCGACCCGCACGACCGCGGTGCGGGAGTCGCCGCGCTTGGCGCGCTCGGCCACCAGGTCCCAGTAGACCTTGCCGCTGCACAGCAGCACGCGGTCGACCGCCTTCGGGTCCAGCCCGCCCTCGTCGCCGATGACCTCGCGGAAGGTGCCGGTGGTGAAGTCCTCCACCGCCGACTGCGCGGCCTTCAGGCGCAGCATCGACTTCGGGGTGAAGACGATGAGCGGGCGGCGCGGGCGGGCGTACGCCTGCCGGCGCAGCAGGTGGAAGTAGCTGGCGGGCGTCGAGGGCACGGCGACCGTCATGTTGTCCTCGGCGCACAGCTGCAGGAACCGCTCGATGCGCCCCGAGGAGTGGTCCGGGCCCTGGCCCTCGTAGCCGTGCGGCAGCAGCAGCACCACCGAGGAGCGCTGGCCCCACTTCTGCTCGCCGGCGGCGATGAACTCGTCGATCACGGTCTGCGCGCCGTTGAAGAAGTCGCCGAACTGCGCCTCCCACAGCACCAGGGCGTCCGGGCGCTCCACGGAGTACCCGTACTCGAAGCCCATGGCCGCGTACTCGCTCAGCAGCGAGTCGTAGATCCAGAACTTCGCCTGCTCGGCGCCCTCGCGGCCCAGGTACAGCAGCGGCGTCCACTCGTCGCCCGTCACCCGGTCGGTCAGGACCGCGTGGCGCGAGACGAACGTGCCGCGGCGGGAGTCCTGCCCCGCCAGGCGCACCGGCGTGCCCTCCATCAGCAGCGAGCCGAAGGCCAGCAGCTCGCCCCAGCCCCAGTCCACGCCGCCCTCGCGCGTCATCTGCAGGCGCTTGTCCAGCAGCTGGCGCAGCTTGGGGTGGACCGTGAAGCCCTCCGGCGGGTTGGCCTGCACCTGCGCGATGTGCTGCAGCACCGACACGTCCACGGCCGTGGGCCGGGTGGTCAGGGGGGCCTGGTCGTCGGCCTCCTGGGCGCTGGGGCGCTCCAGGCCGCCGCGGCCGTCGCCGGTGGTGTCCGGGCTGGACTCGCGGGTCTCGGCGAACGCGCGCTCCAGCTGGGCGGAGTAGTCGCGCAGCGCCTCCTCGGCGTCCTCGACCGAGATGTCGCCGCGGCCGATGAGCTGCTCGGTGTAGCTCTTGCGGACGCTGCGCTTCTTCTCGATGAGGTTGTACATCAGCGGCTGCGTCATCGAGGGGTCGTCGCCCTCGTTGTGGCCGCGGCGGCGGTAGCAGACCATGTCGATGATGACGTCCTTGTCGAACGTCTGGCGGAACTCGAAGGCGAGCTGGGCCACCCGCACGCACGCCTCGGGGTCGTCGCCGTTCACGTGGAAGATCGGCGCCTGGATCATCCGCCCGACGTCCGTGGCGTACACCGACGAGCGCGCCGACGCCGGTGCGGTGGTGAAGCCGACCTGGTTGTTGATGACCACGTGGACCGTGCCGCCGGTGCGGTACCCGCGCAGCTGCGACAGGTTCAGCGTCTCGGCCACCACGCCCTGGCCGGCGAACGCCGCGTCGCCGTGCAGCAGGACCGGCAGCACCGGGAAGGACGCCCCCGCCATGTTGAGGCGGTCCTGCTTGGCGCGCGCCACGCCCTCCAGGACGGGGTCGACGGCCTCCAGGTGCGACGGGTTGGCCGCGACGTAGACCTTCGTCTGCTCGCCGTCCTCGCCGGTGAAGGTGCCCTCGGTGCCCAGGTGGTACTTCACGTCGCCGGAACCCTGCACGGTGCGGGGGTCCTGCACGCCCTCGAACTCGCGGAACACCTGGCTGTAGCTCTTGCCGGCGATGTTCGTCAGCACGTTCAGGCGGCCGCGGTGGGCCATGCCCAGGCACACCTCGTCCAGGCCCGCCGTGGCCGCGCGCGACAGCAGCGCGTCCAGCAGGGCGATGACGGACTCCCCGCCCTCCAGCGAGAAGCGCTTCTGCCCGACGTACTTCGTCTGCAGGAACGTCTCGAACGCCTCCGCGGCGTTCAGGCGGCGCAGGATGCGCAGCTGCTCGGCGGCGCTGGGCTTGGCGTACGGGCGCTCCACCCGGTCCTGGATCCAGCGGCGCTGCTCCGGGTCCTGGATGTGCATGTACTCGATGCCGACGGTGCGGCAGTAGGAGTCGCGCAGCACGCCCAGGACGTCGCGCAGCTTCATGTGCGCCTTGCCGCCGAAGCCGCCGGTGGGGAACTCGCGGTCCAGGTCCCACAGCGTCAGGCCGTGCGACTCGATCTCCAGGTCGGGGTGGACGCGCTGGCGGTACTCCAGCGGGTCGGTGTCCGCCATGAGGTGGCCGCGCACCCGGTAGGCGTGGACGAGCTCCACCACGCGGGCGGTCTTGTTGATCTGGTCGTCGTGGGAGACCGAGATGTCGGCGGTCCAGCGGATCGGCTGGTACGGGATGTGCAGCGCCTGGAAGACGCGGTCGTAGAACCCGTCCTCGCCCAGCAGCTTGCTGTGCACGATCCGCAGGAACTCGCCGGAGCCGGCGCCCTGGATGATCCGGTGGTCGTAGGTGGAGGTGAGCGTGATGACCTTGCTGACCGCCAGGCGGGTCAGGGTCTCCTCGCTGGCGCCCTGGTACTCCGCCGGGTACTCCATGGCGCCGACGCCGATGATGGCGCCCTGGCCCTTGACCAGGCGCGGCACCGAGTGCACCGTGCCGATGGTGCCGGGGTTGGTCAGGCTGATCGTGGTGCCGGCGAAGTCGTCCGCGGTGAGCTTGCCCGCGCGGGCGCGCCGCACGACGTCCTCGTAGGCGGCCCAGAACTCCGCGAAGTCCTTGCTCTCGCACTCCTTGACCGCCGGCACCATGAGCTGGCGCGAGCCGTCCGGCTTGGGCAGGTCGATCGCGATGCCGAGGTTGACGTGCGCCGGGTGCAGGACTGCGGGCTTGCCCTTGTCGTCCAGCGCGTACGCCGCGTTCATCGACGGCATCTGCCCCAGCGCCTCGACGATCGCGTACCCGATGAGGTGCGTGAAGGAGACCTTGCCGCCGCGGGCCCGCTTGAGGTGGTTGTTGATGACGATGCGGTTGTCCACCAGCAGCTTCGCCGGGACGGCCCGCACGCTCGTGGCCGTGGGGACCTCGAGCGACTCCTCCATGTTCGTCACCACGCGCGCCGCGGGGCCGCGCAGCTTCTCCACCACGTCCCGCTCGGGGAACGCCGCCCGCACCGAGCTCTCAGCGGGGCTCTTCGCGGGCTGCTTCGCGGGCGCGCCGCCGGCCGGGGCGGGGCTGACGGGTGCGGGCGGGGGCGTCGTGGCCCGTGCGCCGGAGGCCGTGGACGTGGAGCCGCCGCCGGCCGGCACCGTCGTCGGGGCGCCGCCGGGCGCCGGGGTGGGGCCGTCGGTCTTCCCGACCGGGGCCGGGGCGGGGGTCCGCGCGGGCTCGCGCACCGCGGCCGCGGGAGCCGGGCCGGCGTCGCGCGGGCCGGTGGACCCGTTGGGGGTGGACCCGGCGCCGGACGTGCCGTTGGCGGTGGACCCGTTCGCGGTGGGCCCGGCGCCGGTCGAGCCGTTCGCCGAGCCGTTCCCCGCCGGTGCGGCGGCGGTGGTGGACCCCGCCGGGTTCTCCGCGGGGGTGTAGTCGGCGAAGAAGTCCCACCACGCTTCGTCGACGGAGTGCTTGTCCTTCAGGTACTGCTCGTACAGCTCGTCGACGAGCCACTCGTTCGGGCCGAACGTGGCGAGCTTGTCCTCGTGGGGCGAGGGCTGCTGAGGCACGGCGTTGTCGCCTTCTTCCTCGATGTCGGGCTACGCGGGCGCACCACCACCCTATCCCGCGCCCCAGGGCGTCGCGGCACGGCTCGGCGCCGTCCGCGCCGGTCAGCGGCCCTGCGGGACCTCGCGCGGCAGGTGCACGTCGATGCGGCAGCCGCCCTGCGGCGGTGTCGGCCCCACCCGGATCGTGCCGCCGTGCAGCTGGACCGCCCAGCGCGCGATCGCCAGGCCCAGCCCGGTGCCGCCGTCGGTGCGCGCGCTGCCGCGCTGGAAGCGCTCGAACACCCGCTCGCGGTCGGCGTCGGCGATGCCCGGGCCCTCGTCCTGCACGCTGATGCGCACCACGGGCCCCGCCGCGCGCGCCGACACCGTCACCGTGCCGCCGGCCGGGGAGTGCCGCGAGGCGTTGTCCAGCAGGTTCGCCACGACCTGGTGCAGCCGCGCGGAGTCCACCTCCACCGACAACCCCTCCGGGTCCACGTCCAGCACGTAGCGCACGTCGCGCCCCGTCATCGACATCGCGCGCGTCGCCTGCCCCAGGAACGGCTCCAGCGCCAGTTCCTCGCGGTCCAGCGACACCGCCCCGGCGTCCAGCCGCGACAGGTCCAGCAGCTGCTCGACCAGCCGGCCCAGCCGCTCCGTCTGCGCCAGCGCCGTGCTCAGCGTCTCGTGGTCCGGCTCGGTGACGCCGTCGACGAGGTTCTCCATCACCGCGTGCAGCGCCGAGACCGGCGTGCGCAGCTCGTGGCTGACGTTGGCGACCAGCTCGCGGCGCTCGCGGTCCACGGCCTCGAGGTCCTGCGCCATCCGGTTGAAGGCGTCGGCCAGCTCCCCGACCTCGTCGCTGCTGGTCGAGCGCACCCGCCGGGAGTAGTCGCCGGTGGCCATGGCGCGCGCCGCGGCCGTCATCTCCCGCAGCGGGGACGTCATGCCGCGCGCCAGCAGCTGCGTGAACACCAGGGTGATCACGATGGCCAGCGGGAGGGTGTAGCGGGGGCCGATGCGCAGCGCGTCCAGCCGCAGCCCCGCCCACACCAGCAGCGAGGCCACCGTCACCGACGCCGCCACCAGCAGCGCCAGCTTCGTCTTCAGGGAGTGCACCGGGTCCAGGGGGCGCACGTCGGGCCAGGAGCGCCGCGACGCCGGGCGCACCGCGGTGCGCCCGGCGTCGCCGTGCACGCTCTGCCGGGCCCGCACCCGCGCGTCGCGGGCGGCGCCGGTCAGCGGGATGGGGCCCGTCAGCCCCGAGCCGGTGTGCCCGGCCGGCCCCGCGCCGCGCTCGCCGCCGCTCACGGGGCCTCCCGGCCGGCGGGCGGGTCCCCGGGTTCGAACGCGTAGCCCACGCCGTGCACGGTGCGCACCAGGTCCGCGCCCAGCTTGCGCCGCAGCGCCTTGACGTGGCTGTCCACGGTGCGGGTGCCGGAGGCGTCGGCCCAGTCCCACACCTCCTCCAGCAGCTTCTCGCGCGTCAGCACGGTGCGCGGCGAGGCGGCCAGGCACACCAGCAGGTCGAACTCGGTCGGCGTCAGGTGCACCTCCGCCCCGGAGCGGCGCACCCGGCGCTGGTCGCGGTCCACCACCAGCTCACCGCCCTCGACGGGGAAGGTGAGCGTGCCGGTCGCGGCGGGGGTGCCCACGAGCTGGCGGGCCCGCTCCACCCGCCGCACCAGGGCGTTCACGCGGGCGACGAGCTCGCGCATGGAGAACGGCTTGGTCATGTAGTCGTCGGCGCCGACGCCCAGGCCGACGAGCTTGTCGGTCTCGTCGTCGCGCGCGGTGAGCATGAGGACCGGCACGGGCCGCGACGCCTGCACCCGCCGGCACACCTCCAGGCCGTCGAAGCCGGGCAGCATCACGTCCAGCACCACCACGTCCGGGGCGAGGCGCTCGCACAGCTCCACGCCGCCGGGGCCGTCGCCGGCCGTCTCGACGGTGTAGCCCTCCGCGCGCAGGCGCCGCGCCACGGCGTCGGCGATGGTCGGCTCGTCCTCGACGACGACGGCCGTGCGGGAGGGGGTGGGTGCGCCCGCGGCGCCGCCGGCGGGGGAGGGGCCCGTGCTCATGGTCCCCGAGGGTAGGCGCTGGCCGCGGGGCCCGGCCCGGGTGCGGGCCGCGTGCACGAGGCCTCCACCCGATCCGACCGGGGCCGCCGCGCGCCTACCCTGGGGGGGTGCGCTTCACCACCGGGCAGGTGCCCGCCCACGACCTGACCTACAACGACGTCTTCCTGGCGCCGGGGCGGTCCTCGGTCGTCTCCCGCCTGGACGTGGACCTCGCCTCCGCCGACGGCACCGGCACCACCGTCCCGCTCGTCGTGGCGAACATGACCGCGGTCTCCGGCCGCCGCATGGCCGAGACCGTCGCCCGCCGCGGCGGCCTGGCCGTCCTGCCGCAGGACATCCCCGTGGACGTCGTCGCCGACGTCGTCGCTCGGGTCAAGCGGTGCCACCCCGTCTTCGAGACGCCCGTGGTCCTGCACCTCTCCGACACCGTGCACGACGCCCTGAACCTGCTGCCCAAGCGCGCCCACGGCGCGGCCGTCGTCGTCGACGACGAGCGGCGCGTGCTCGGCGTGGTCACGCCCGCCGACTGCGCCGACGTCGACCGCTTCACGCAGGTCGGCTCCGTCATGAGCCCCTCGCCGGTGACGCTGGACGCCGACGTCGTCGAGCGCGACGGGCTCGAAGCCGCCTTCGGCGCCCTGCACGCCGCCCGGCGCCGCTTCGCCCCCGTGGTGCGCGACCACGGCGACGGCCCGGTGCTCGCCGGGGCGCTGACCCGCACGGGTGCGCTGCGCTCCACCGTCTACGCGCCCGCGCTGGACGCCGACGGCCGGTTGCGGATCGCCGCCGCGGTGGGCATCAACGGCGACGTCGCCGGCACCGCGAAGGCGCTGCTGGAGGCGGGCGTGGACACCCTCGTCGTGGACACCGCCCACGGCCACCAGGAGAAGATGCTCGAGGCGCTGGCCGCCGTGCGCGGCCTGGACCCGCAGGTGCCCGTGGCGGCCGGCAACGTCGTCACCGCCCAGGGCGTGCGCGACCTGCTGGCCGCCGGCGCCGACATCGTCAAGGTGGGCGTGGGCCCGGGGGCGATGTGCACCACCCGGATGATGACCGGCGTGGGCCGCCCGCAGTTCTCCGCCGTGCTGGAGTGCGCGGCCGCCGCCCGCGAGCTCGGCGGGCACGTGTGGGCCGACGGCGGGGTGCGCCACCCGCGCGACGTCGCCCTCGCCCTGGCCGCCGGCGCGAGCCAGGTGATGGTCGGCTCGTGGTTCGCCGGCACCCACGAGAGCCCCGGCGACCTCGCGGTGGACGCCGACGGGCGTCCCTACAAGGAGAGCTTCGGCATGGCCTCCGCCCGCGCGGTGGCCGCCCGCACGCGCGCGGACTCCCCGTTCCAGCGCGCCCGCAAGGGCCTGTTCGAGGAGGGCATCTCCTCCTCGCGCATGCACCTGGACCCGGCCCGCCCCGGTGTGGAGGACCTCGTCGACCAGATCACCTCCGGGGTGCGCTCGGCGTTCACCTACGTCGGCGCGCGCACGGTCGCGGAGTTCGCCGAGCGCGCCGTGGTGGGGCTGCAGTCCCCGGCCGGCTACGAGGAGGGTCGCCCGCTGCCCGCGGGCTGGTGACGGCCGGTGGGCGCCGAGCGGCGGCGACGGGGGGTGGTGCGGTGATCCTCGAGGGGGTGCGCCGCGCGGACGGCTCGCCCGTCGAGCTCGTCACCGGCGGCGCCGGGCCGGGTCTCGTCCTCGTGCACGGCGCCCGCCCGGCGGCCGACCACGACCGGCTCGCCGAGCGGCTGGGTGCCCGCTTCACCGTGCACCGCTACGACCGCGAGGTGGCCGGGCGCCCCGGCGCGCGCTACGCCGTGGCGGACGACGTCGCCCTGCTCGGGGCGGTGCTGGCGGCCACCGGCGCCCGCCTGGTGCTCGGGCACGGTCTCGGCGGCCTGGTGGCGCTGCTGGCCACCGGCGGGCTGCTGGAGCGCCGCATCGACCGGGTCGCCGTCTACGACGCGGTGCTGCCGCTGGACGGCGCGGTGCCGGAGGAGGCGCTGGAGCAGGCCGCGCGGGCGCTGGCGACGGGCTCGCCGGAGCTGGCGCTGGCCCACCTGGACCGGCACCTGCGCACCGGCTCCCTGGGCCTGACCGCCGCCGGCCGCTCCGAGCGGGTGCAGCGGCTCGTCGGCGGGGTGCTGGCCCGCACCGGGTGGGGGCGCTCGACCGCCGCGCGGCTGCCGCAGGTGCTGCGGGAGACCCGCGCGGGGTTGCAGCTGGACTCCCCGGTCGGCGCCTACGCCGGCCTGCCCGCGCGGGCGCTGCTGCTCACGGGCGAGCGCAGCCCCGGGTACTTCCGCGTCGCCGCGAGCGAGTTCGCGGCCGCCGTGCCGTCGGCGACGGCCCTCGTGGCCGGCGGGTGCGGGCACGACTCGCTGCTGCGGGCCGCTCGCCGGTGCGTGGACCCGCTGGTGAGCTTCCTCTCGGGCGACACCCTCTTCTGAGCTCTCTCCCGAGCCGTGCACCGGTGAGCACCTCGTCACCCTGGCGAAACGGACGGGAAACCCGCGCGGAACGCGCCGTTGGTGCAGTGCACCCGTGAGCACCCAGCACCCCCGCCGCCGTTCCCTCCTGGCCGCCGCGGCCGGCTTGTCCACCGTCCCCGCCGCCCTGTCCACCGCCGGTGCCGCTGCCGCGAGCCCCGGCACCGCCGCGCTGCGCACGCTGCAGTCCGGCCGGGGCCCCCGTCGCGGCACGTACGTGCCCTCCACCGCCGAGAACGTCCTCTGGGGCCGGCTGCCCAACCGGGACACCGAACCCGTCACCGTCGTGCGCTCCGGGGCCGTCGTCACCCTGGACACCGTCTCCCACGAGGGCGTCCTGGAGGACCAGGGGCAGGACCCGATGGGCTACTTCACCTCCTTCGGGGTGGACGAGCGCGACGTCCTGGACGACGCCGTGCAGATCGCCGCCCGCGTCGCGCACGACGGCCCCGGACCGCACGTCGTCAGCCGCCCCGTCGCCGTCACCGGTGCGGAGCCCGGTGACGTGCTCAAGGTCGAGGTGCTCGACCTGGCGCTGCGCGTGCCCTACGGCGTGATCTCCAACCGGCACGGCAAGGGTGCGCTGCCTGACGAGCTGCCCGGCGCCTGGCAGGACGACCCCGCCCTGGCGGAGTACTTCAACGCCGGCGGCAACGTCAGCGTCTTCACCTCCGTGGCCACGTCCGGCGGCGACCTCGTCGGGGTGATGCCGGGGACCGCGGGCCCGCGCTTCCCGCTGGCGCCGTTCCTCGGGATGATGGGCGTGGCCCGCGACACCTCCGCGATGGTCGACTCCGTGCCGCCGACCGTCGCGGGCGGCAACATGGACGTCAAGGACCTCGTGGTCGGCTCCACCCTCTACCTGCCGGTGCAGGTGCCCGGCGCCATGTTCTTCGTCGGTGACCCGCACATGGCCCAGGGGCACGGCGAGGTGGCGCTGACCGCGATGGAGGGCTCGCTGCGCGCCACCGTGCGCCTGAGCGTGGTGCGCCCCGGCGACGGCGCCCCGCGCATCGCGGGCGAGTACCCGTTCGCCGAGACCCCCGAGCACTGGATCCCCGTGGGGCTGTCCGACCCCGACGGCCCCGAGGGCGGCGGCAACGGCACCGACCTGGGCGAGGCGATGCGCGTGGCGGTCCGCAACGCCATGTCCTTCCTCACCGAGGACATGGGCCTGCCGGGGCCGGTGGCGTACGCCTACCTCAGCGCGGCGGGCGACTTCCACGCCTCGCAGGTCGTGGACCGCACGGTCGGCGTGCACGCCACCCTGCGCAAGGCCGACTTCGGCTCCCGCTGAGCGGTGGCCGGGCCCCGCGCGCAGCGCGCGGGGCCCGGCTCACGCAGGCGGACCCGGGCCCGGTCCTCGTAGAATCCGGGCGTCATGGACTCATCTCCCGGGCCGCGCAGCGGCCCCCCTCCCCGCCCCCGCCCGACGCCGCTCCCGGAGGCCCCGTGCTGACCGAGTGGCTCCTCCTGCTCGTCGGGGTCCTGCTCACCCTGGGCACGGCCGTCTTCGTCGCCGCCGAGTTCTCCTTCGTCACCCTGGACCGCCCCACGGTCGAGAGGGCCGTGGAGGCCGGCGACCGCCGCGCCGCCGGCGTCCTGCCGGCCCTGCGCACCCTGTCCACGCAGTTGTCCGGCGCCCAGGTGGGCATCACCCTGACCACGCTGCTGCTGGGCTACCTCATGGAGCCGTCGCTGGCGGCGCTGCTCGACGTGCCGCTGACCGCCGCGGGCCTGTCCGCCGGTGCGGCCGGCACGGTCTCCACCGTCAGCAGCGTCGTCATCGCCACCGGCTTCTCCATGGTCGTGGGTGAGCTGGTGCCCAAGAACCTCGCCCTGAGCCTGCCGCTGCCCACCGCGGGCGTCGTCGCGCCCCTGCAGCGCGGCTTCACGTGGGCGACGGGCCCGCTCATCCGGGTCCTCAACGGCAGCGCGAACCGCTTCCTGCGCGCCATCGGCGTCGAGCCCCAGGAGGAGCTCTCCGGAGCCCGCTCCGCCCGCGAGCTCGCCTCGCTGGTGCGCCGCTCCGCCGACATGGGGACCCTCGACCAGGGCACCGCCAACCTGCTCAGCCGCACCCTCGTCTTCGGCGACCAGACCGCCGCCGACGTGATGACCCCGCGGGTGCGGATGGAGGCCGTGCGCCTGGACGACACCGCCGCCGACGTGATCGTCCTGGCCCGCAGCACCGGGCACTCCCGCTTCCCCGTCACCGGCGAGGACGACGACGACGTGCGCGGCGTCGTGCACGTCAAGGCCGCCGTGGCCGTGCCCGTCGACCGGCGCCACGAGGTGCCCGCCGCGGCCCTCATGCAGGACGTGCGGCGGGTGCCGGACTCGCTGCGGCTGGAGCCGCTGATGCTGCAGCTGCGGCAGAAGGGCCTGCAGTTCGCCCTCGTGGTCGACGAGTACGGCGGCACCGCCGGGGTGGTCACCCTGGAGGACCTCGTCGAGGAGATCGTCGGCGACGTCTCCGACGAGCACGACCGCGACCGCGGTGGCCTGCGCCAGCACCGCGACGGCTCCTGGACCGTGCCGGGCCTGGCCCGCCCCGACGAGGTGCGCGACCGCACCGGCGTGGAGGTCCCCGAGGCCCCCGAGTACGAGACCCTCGGAGGCTTCGTCATGAGCCGCCTGGCCCGCATCCCGCTCGTGGGCGACGAGGTCCAGGTGGAGGGCGCGGTGCTGCGCGTGACCCGCATGGAGGGCCGCCGCGTGGACCGCCTGCGCCTGCGCCCGCGCCTGTCGACCGTGGAGGCGGCCGCCCAGGTCGCGGCCACCGCGCAGAGCGGGGCGCACGCCGCCTCCGTCTCCGCTCCCGTGGCCGAGGGCCCCGCGGGCTCGGGCGCCCACGCGGCCTCCGCCGGGACGGGGGCCCGCGCGTGAGCACCGGTCTGTCCCTGCTCGTGGGCCTGGTGCTGCTGCTCGGCAACGGCTTCTTCGTCGGCGCCGAGTTCGCGGTCCTGTCCGCGCGGCGCAGCCAGGTCGAGCCGCTGGCCGCCACCAGCGCCCGCGCCCGCTCCGCGCTGTCGGCGATGGAGCACGTCTCCCTCATGCTGGCGACCTGCCAGCTCGGCGTGACGCTGTGCTCCCTCGGCCTGGGCGCCGTGGCCGAACCGGCCCTGGCGCACCTGCTGGAGCCCCTGTTCGAGGCCGTGCACCTGCCGCACGGGCTGGTGCACCCGGTCGCGGTGGTCATCGCGCTCACCGTCGTGGTCTACCTGCACGTCGTGGTCGGCGAGATGATCCCGAAGAACCTCAGCATCGCCGGCCCGGACCGCGCCGTGCTGCTGCTGGCCCCGCCGCTGGTGGCGCTCGGCCGGGCGCTCGGCCCGCTGATCCGGGCGCTCAACGGCGTCACGAACGCCGTGCTGCGCCTGGCCGGCGTGGAACCCAAGGACGAGGTCGCCAGCGCCTTCACCGTGGAGGAGGTGCAGTCGATCGTGGCCGAGAGCCAGCGCGAGGGCACCCTCGACGACTCCGGCGGCCTGGTCAGCGGGGTGCTGGAGTTCTCCGACCGCAGCGTCGGGGAGATCGCCGTGCCCCTGGCGGACCTGCGCACCGTCACCGTGGGCGCCACCCCGGCGGACGTGGAGGCCCTGGTGGCGCGCACCGGCTTCAGCCGCTTCCCCGTCCTGGACGCCGCCGGCGACCTGCACGGCTACCTGCACCTGAAGGACCTGCTCTACGCCGACGACGAGCGCTACACCCAGCCCGTGCCGGAGAAGCGCATCCGTCAGCTCGGCACCCTCGGGGCCGGTGAGGAGGTCGAGGACGCCCTGGCCTCGATGCGCCGCACCGGGGCGCACCTGGCCCGCGTCGTCGACGCGGGCGGGGCGGTCACCGGCGTGGTGTTCCTCGAGGACGTCATCGAGGAGCTCGTCGGGGAGGTCCGCGACGCCACCCAGCGCGCCCGCGCCTGACGGCGCGGCGCGCGGGTGGAGCCCGTCCGCTCCGGGACGCTCAGCGGCGCGCCAGCCGGCGCCCGCTGGGCGTGTCCGCCGGGGAGTACGCCATGCCGTAGTGGGCGTACAGGCGAGGCTCGTCGTCGGGGCCCAGCTCCTCGTCGGTCCCGAACTCCGGGGAGGCCTTCACCGTCTCCTTGGGGAAGGCCACCCGGATGTCGTGGCGCCCCACGGCCGCCTGGTCCAGCGGCACCATCACGACCTTCTTGAAACCCATCAGCCCGGTCTCCACGGCGGCGAACAGCCACTCGTCGGTGGCGGCGTCCACGTACACCGACGCCAGCGTTCCGATCTTCTGATCGGTCACGTCGGTGATCGCCGCGCCCTTCCACTGGTTCAGGTCCTGCACGAGGATCGTCATGGCGCCACTGTGGCCGAGGCGGTGCCGGGCGGCCACCGCTGGCGCTCACCGGGGCTCCACGAACCCTCCCCGAGGGCGCGCCCACCGGTGGCGGTGCGCGCTGCCTCCAGGTGGGACGATGGGCGCAGCATGAGCGAGAAGACCCCCGAGCGGACCCGTCTGACGATCAACTGGCTGCAGATCGCCGGTGGCGCCCTGGCGGCGACCACCTCGGCGGTGCTGATCGCCGGCCTGCGCAGCCTGGGTCCCGTGAGCACCCTGGTCGGCGCGGCCGTCGGCAGCATCGCTGCCTCCACCGCGGCGGCCGTCTACAACCACTACCTCACCGTCAGCCGGGAACGGCTCGCCGAGACCGCCCGCCGCGCCCACGAGCGCCGCCACGGCCCCTCCCCGGTGCCGGCGGCGCAGGACGAGCACCCCGAACGCACCGACCCCCCGGTCCCGGACGACAGACCGGAGCCGGTTCCCGCGCCCGTGTCCGCGCGGCGGTTCGGCTTCCGGCACGCGGTGCTCCTCGGCGTGCTCGCCTTCGTGATCTCCGTCGGCGGGATCGCCGCCTACGAGCACGTCGCGGGCCGCAGCGTCGCCGCGCAGGTGCAGGGCACGGAGTCGGAGGTGACCACCGGCATCGTGGGCGGTTCGCTGACGCAGGAACCCACCACCCCCGCACCGCAGGTCACGGACGGCAGCACCACCGGTCCGTCCGCCACCGCCACAGCGACCGGCACCGCGACGTCGACCGCCACCGCGACCGCGACGTCGACCGGCACCGCGACGGACGGGGCCACCGACTCCGCCACGGACGAGGCGACCCGCCGGGCGAGCACGCCCACCGCGACGTCCACCGCCACGTCCACCGCGACGAGCACGAGCGGGTCGGACGAGGGGTCGGGGGAGGCGGCCGCGGGAACCGGCGGCGCCGAGGGTTCCGACGTCGTCGCCGCCGACCCCGTCACCGCCGAGCCCGTCACCGCCGACCCCGCGGCGACCGCGGGGTCGGGCGCGGGGACCGTCGTCGAGGCGACGGCCGCTCCCTGAGCCGGGCCCGGCGCGCGCCTCAGCGCTGGTGCGGGTGCGGGGTGTCCGGCCCCGCCGCCTCGTGCCGCCGCATCGCCTGCGGCACCAGCTCCAGCATCTCGTCCGGCAGCATCGGCAGGTCCAGCAGGCTCAGCTTCACCCGGGAGCGCCGGCCGTGGCCGGCGGAGTCCAGCCGGATGACGTGCCCGGCGTCGCGCTCGGCGCGCACCTCCAGCACCGAACCCACGGCCAGCTCGCCGCAGGCGATGCCGTCGACCTCCAGCACCGGCGGCCCCGAGGACTCCAGCAGCTCCAGCCGCACTGGCTCGTCCACGCCCAGCACGATCGGGCGGCCGATGCCGGACATGGGCGCGACGGGCGTCACGACGAGCGCGTCGGCACCGGGGGAGACCACCGGGCCGCCGGCGGCGTAGCTGTAGGCGGTCGAGCCCGTGGGGGTGGCCAGGACGACGGCGTCGCAGCGCAGGTAGCCGATGCGCTGGTCGGCCACCGACAGCGCCGCCACCACGGTGCCGCGCCCGGGCGTGCGGGCCAGCGCGACGTCGTTGAAGGCGACGTGCTCCCGGCCGGGGCCGCTCAGGCGCAGGCACAGGTGGGGCTCGACCGTGAAGTCGCCGGCGGTGATGCGCTCCAGCGCCCCGGGCAGCTCCCGCGGCTCCAGCTCCACGAGGAAGCCGAGGTGGCCCAGGTTCACCCCCAGCACGGGGATGCGGCGGCCCACCACCAGGCGCAGCGCACCCAGCATCGTGCCGTCCCCGCCCAGGCTGACCACGGCGTCGACGGTGCGGGCGAACTCGTCCTCGCCGACCAGCACGACGTCGGCGCGACGCCCGCCCAGGCGCCCGGCGTCGGCGCGCAGGGCCACGACCTCGTCGCCGTGCCCGCGGGCCCAGTCCACGACGAGGCCGACGTGCTCGCACACGTCGCGGGTGGGGTGGACCACCAGTCCCAGGCGCTTGCGGCCCCCGGGTCCGGCTGTCGGCGCGGTCGGCACGGCGGGGGGCACGGCACCCACGCTACTGCCCGGCGCGCAGCCGCCCGGTGCCCCGGCGCGCGGTCCTCAGACCGCCGCGGCCCGCGGCCCGCGGCTCGCGCGCGCCCGCGGCACCACCAGGGGCGTGCCCGTCTCGGGGTCGGGCACCACCACGCACGGCAGGCCGAAGACCTCCTCGACCAGCTCGGCCGTGACGATCCCGGCCGGTTCGCCCTCGGCGACCACCCTCCCCTCGCGCATCGCCACCAGGTGGGTGGCGTAGCGGCAGGCGTGGTTGAGGTCGTGCAGCACCGCCACGAGGGTGCGCCCCTGCTCCTCGTGCAGCTGCGCGCACAGGTCGAGGACCTCGATCTGGTGGGCGATGTCGAGGTAGGTGGTCGGCTCGTCCAGCAGCAGCAGCGGCGTCTCCTGCGCCAGGGCCATCGCGATCCACACGCGCTGGCGCTGACCGCCGGAGAGCTCGTCGACGCCGCGCTCGGCGAGCTCGAGCACCCGGGTCGCCGCCATCGCCGCGTCCACGGCGCGCTCGTCCTCACGGGTCCACTGCCGCAGCAGCTTCTGGTGCGGGAAGCGGCCGCGGGCCACCAGGTCGGCGACGGTGATGCCGTCGGGCGCGATCGCCGTCTGCGGCAGCAGACCCAGGCGGCGCGCGACCTCCTTGGAGGGCAGCGACTGGATGACCGAGCCGTCGAGGTAGACGTGGCCCCGCTCGGGGGTGAGCATCCGCGCCAGCGCCCGCAGCAGGGTGGACTTGCCGCAGGCGTTCGGGCCGATGACGACGGTGAAGGAACCGTCGGGCACCTCGATGCCCAAGCCGGTGGCGATGGTGCGCTCGCCGTAGGCGAGGGTCAGGTCCTCCCCGCGCAGGCGGTTGCCCCCGGGGGTCCCGGGGCCGGGCCCGGGGGTGGTGCGCGCGTCCTTCGCCACAGCTCAGCCGTTCCTCGTCGCTCGGGTGCTTCGGGTCGTTCGGGTCGTCGTCCGGGGTGCCTCTCCGGAGGGCCGCCGCTGCGGCGGGCGGTCGCCGCCGGGGCCGGTCAGCCGCGCCCGCGGCGCCACTGCCCGACGAGCAGGTACGCCAGGTACACGCCGCCCACGGCACCGGTGACGACGCCCACGGGCAGCTGGGTGGGGGCGAACAACCGCTGCGCAGCGAAGTCGCTGACCACCACGAGCAGCGCCCCCGTCAGGCCTGCGGCCACCAGCCCGGGACCGACCGTCCCGGTGAGGCGGCGGGCCACCTGCGGGGCGGCCAGCGCCACGAACGCCACGGGGCCGGCGGCCATCGCCGCCAGCGCGGTGAGCGTGACGGCGAGCAGGAGCACGGCCACCCGCACCCCGTCGACCCGCACGCCCAGCGCGCGCGCGGCGTCGTCGCCGAGGTCGAGCATCCCCAGCGCGCGGCTGAGCAGCAGGAGGAGGGGCAGCAGCACGAGCAGCCCGGCACCCAGGGGGGCCGCCTGCTCCCAGCCGCGGCCGTTGAGGCTGCCGGTGACCCACACCTGCGCCGCCTGGGCCTCCTCCACCTCGGAGCGGGTGAGCAGGTAGCTGTTCACCGCCTGCAGCGCGGCGCTCGCGCCGATGCCGACGAGGATGAGGCGGTAGCCCTGCACGCCGCCGCCCCCGCGGGAGAGCAGGTACACGAGCAGTGCGCTGGCGAAACCGCCGGCGACCGCGCCGACCGCGACGTCGGTGCCGCTGCCGCCGAGGACCAGCATGACGACCAGGGCACCGCTGACGGCGCCGTGGGTGAAGCCGATGACGTCGGGGCTGCCCAGCGGGTTGCGGGTGACGAGCTGGAAGACGGCCCCCGCCACGCCGAGCGCGACGCCCACGAGCAGCCCGGTGACCAGCCGCGGCAGCCGCAGCCCCAGGACGATGAACCCGTCGGCGCCCTCACCGCGCCCGACGAGGGCGCGCAGCACCCCCGGCACGCCGATCGGGTAGTCACCGGTGGTCATGCTGAGCGCGGACACCGTCACCACGACCGCGGTGATCGCCAGGCACACCGCCAGGCTGCGGCCCTCCACGCGCAGGCTCACCGCGCCGCGGCGCCCCAGGCGCAGGGTGCGGCCGCGGCGCGCCCGCGCGGCGACGCCGGTCTCGGGCGCGGGCAGCGGCGGGGCGCCCGCGCGCGCGGCGGCGGGGGCGCTCACAGCTGCGCCAGCCGGCGCCGGCGGACCAGGGCGATCAGGACGGGGGCGCCGAGCAGCGCGGTCACGATGCTGACCTCCAGTTCGCCGGGGCGGACCACGACCCGGCCGAGGACGTCGCCCAGCAGCAGCAGCGCGGGCGCCAGCAGGACGGACAGGGGCAGGACCCAGCGCTGGTCGGGGCCGGTGAGGGCCCGCACGACGTGCGGCACGGCCAGGCCGAGGAACCAGATGGGCCCGGCGGCCGCGGTGGCCGCCCCGCACAGCAGCGTCACGGCCAGCGCCGTCACCAGGCGGGTGCGCCCGACGCGCACGCCCAGCGCGCGGCCGGAGTCCACGCCCAGCGCCAGGGCGTTCAGCGAGCGCGCCTGCGACAGCCCCAGGGCGATCCCCACGGCGAAGAACGGCAGCATCTGCCAGAAGACGTCCAGGTCGTGGCCGGCCAGGGAGCCGACCTGCCAGAAGCGGAAGCGGTCGAAGGTGGACTGGTCCAGCAGCACCTGCGCGGTGGTGTAGGCGCCCAGGGCGGCGCTGACGGCCGTGCCGGCCAGGGCCAGGCGCACCGGCGTGGCGCCCCCGCGCCCGGCCGAGCCGAGCACGTACACGGCGACGGCGACCACGGCGGCGCCCAGCAGGGCGGCCCACACGACGCTCAGGCGGGAGGTCAGCCCGAACACCCCCACGGCGGTGACCATGGCCGCCGCGGCGCCGGAGTTCACGCCCAGCAGCCCGGGGTCGGCCAGCGGGTTGCGCGTCAGCGCCTGCATGAGCGCGCCGGCCAGCCCCAGCGCGGCGCCGACCGCGACGCCCAGCAGGGTCCGGGGCACGCGCAGCTCGCGCACCACGAGGGCGTCCTGGGAGTTCGAGGTGCCGCGCAGGGCCTCCAGGACCGTGCCCAGCGGGACGTCGCGCGAGCCGACGGCGAGGCTGGCCAGGACGGCCACCGCCAGGACGGCGCAGGACAGCAGCAGGGCGGTGGTCCGCCGGGTGCGGCCGGTGCGCCGGGGCGGGGTGCCGCCGGCGGGGACGGCCGTGGCCGTGGGCGGGCTCGTCGCGGGTGCCACGAGAGGTGAGGTTAGCCTGTCATCACCAGTGCGGGCAGCGGGGTGCGTGTCGCCCTCGACCGCCCCGGGCCGTGAGCCGCGTCACGTCCGCGCCGCCGCCGGCGCGACGCCGGGGAAGAACGCGCGAGCCCGGGCCGTTACCCTTGACGGAGCGGGACGCCGTCGGCGCGCCCGCGGTCGAGTGTTCAGCGCGCGGTGCCCCGGTGTTCCCGGCAGGCGCCGCAGCGCGCAGGTCCCTCGCACGGCGCCACGGCGCCCGGGCGGGTGCGGTCGGGCACCACGGCCGATCCCCGTCGTCCCGAGAGGCACCCGTTGAACCCCTCCGCGCCCAGCGGCACCCGCACGTCCACCTCCTCCGTCCCGGGCCAGCGCCCGCCCCGCCGTCGCGCCCGCGGTGGCGGCGTGCCCGCCCCCCGCACCGACGCCACCACCGCCGCGGCCGTCCCGCAGGCCGCCGCGGCCGCCCCGCCCACCGGTCAGGTCGCCGACGAGCGGTCCTTCGCCGAGCTGGGCGTGCCCGCCGCGCTCGTGGACGTCCTCGCCGCCGGCGGCGTCACCGCGCCCTTCCCCATCCAGTCCGCGACGCTGCCGGACTCCCTGGCCGGGCGCGACGTCCTGGGCCGCGGCCGCACCGGCAGCGGCAAGACCATCGCCTTCGCGCTGCCCCTGGTGGCGCGGCTGGCCGCCTCCGGCACCGCGCGCCGCACCACCCGCCCCCGCGCGCTGGTGCTGGTGCCCACCCGCGAGCTGGCCAACCAGGTCGCCGCGACCGTCACCCCCCTGGCGAAGGCCGTGGGCCTGCGCACCGCCGTCGTCTTCGGCGGTGTCGGCCAGAACCCGCAGGTCAGCGCCCTGCGCGAGGGCGTCGACGTCCTCATCGCCTGCCCCGGCCGCCTGGAGGACCTCATCCGCCAGGGCCACTGCCGCCTGGACGCGGTGGAGGTCACCGTCCTGGACGAGGCCGACCACATGGCCGACCTGGGCTTCCTGCCCGGCGTCAAGCGCCTGCTCGACACCACGCCGGCCGGGGGGCAGCGCCTGCTGTTCTCCGCGACGCTGGACAACGGCGTGGACGTCCTGGTGAAGCGGTACCTGTCGCAGCCGGTGACGCACTCGGTGGACCCGGCCGTGGCGCCGGTGTCCACGATGGAGCACCACGTGCTGGAGGTCAGCGCCGACGGCAAGGCGGCGCTGGTGCGCGAGCTGGCCTCCGGCCAGGGCCGCACCGTGCTGTTCACCCGCACCAAGCACGGCGCGAAGAAGCTCGCCAAGCAGCTCACCGCCGCCGGCACCCCGGCCGTGGACCTGCACGGCAACCTCAGCCAGAACGCGCGCGAGCGCAACCTCGGCGCCTTCTCCGAGGGTTCGGTGCGGGTGCTGGTGGCCACCGACATCGCCGCGCGCGGCATCCACGTCGACGAGGTGGGCCTGGTCGTGCACGTCGACCCGCCCACCGAGCACAAGGCGTACCTGCACCGCTCCGGGCGCACCGCCCGCGCCGGTGCCGAGGGCCTGGTCGTCACCGTCGCCACCCCCGACCAGCGCGGCGACGTGCGCACCCTGGCCCGCCAGGCGGGGATCTCCCCGCGCTGGACGGACACCGCCCCGGCCGCCGCCGCCGCGGTGGTGGACCGGCTCGTCGGGCCGCGCGCGACCTGGGTGGACCCGGCCTCCTCCCCGGTGCCGACCGCACCCGCCCAGCCGCAGCGCGCCCCGAAGCAGCCGGCCGCCCAGCCGGCGCGCCGGTCCGCGCAGCAGCAGGCGGCGGCTCCGGCCGGTGGCGCCCCGCGCCGCCGCCGTCGCGGCGGCCGCGGTCGCGGCGGCGCCCCCACCGCCTGATCCTGCGGGGCGCGGCACCGGGTGGTGACCCCACCGCCCGGTGCCGCGCCGACAGGTCCCTGGGACGCTGACGCCGTGCTGCTGCCGCCCGGACTGCTGGACACCCTGCCGGTCGGCGCGGTCGTGCCCGACCTCCTCGACGCCCTGGAGCGCACCGGGACCGCGGTGCTGCAGGCCCCGCCCGGCACCGGCAAGACGACCCTGGTCCCGCTCGCCCTGGCCGCCTCCGTGCCCGGCCGCGTCCTCGTGGCCGAGCCGCGGCGCGTCGCCGCCCGCGCCGCCGCCGCGCGGATGGCCGCGCTGCTGGGCGAGGAGGTCGGCGGCACCGTCGGGTACGCCGTGCGGGGCGAGCGCCGCGCCGGCCCGGGCACCCGCGTGGAGGTCGTCACCACCGGCCTGCTGCTGCGCCGGCTGCTGAGCGCCGAGGACCTGCCCGGCGTGTCCGCGGTCCTGCTCGACGAGGTCCACGAGCGCCAGGTCGAGCTCGACCTCGCGATGGCGTTCTGCCTGCAGGCGCGCCGGCTGCTGCGCGAGGACCTGCGAGTGGTCGCCGCCTCGGCCACCCTCGCCGCGGAACGGCTGGCCGCCCTCCTGGGGGACGGCCCCGGTGCCCCCGCGCCCGTGGTCAGCGCCACGGCCCCCGTGCACCCGCTGCACGTGCGCTGGTGCCCGCCGCCGCGCCCGGTGCGCCCGCCGGAGGGTCTGCGGGTCGACCCCGCGCTGCTGGAGCACGTCGCGGCCCTGGTGCGCGGGGCCGTCGCGGAGCTGGACGGCGACGTGCTGGTGTTCCTGCCCGGCGCGGGGGAGATCGCCGCCGTGCAGCGGCGCCTGGGCCTGCCGGGCGTGGACGTCGCCGTCCTGACCGGTGGGCTGGGCTCGCGCGAGCAGGACGCCGCGCTGCGCCCCGGGCCCCGCCGCCGGGTGGTGCTGGCCACCGCCGTGGCCGAGTCCAGCCTGACCGTGCCGGGGGTGCGGGTGGTCGTCGACTCCGGCCTGGCGCGGGTGCCGCGCGTCGACCACGCGCGGGGCCTGGCCGGGCTGGACACCGTGCGGGTCTCGCGCGCCGGCGCGGAGCAGCGCGCCGGTCGCGCCGCGCGCGAGGCGCCCGGCACGGTGCTGCGGGCGTGGTCGTCGGCCGACCACGCCCTGCTGGTGCCCGAGCCGGCTCCCGGGATCGCCACCGGCGACCTGGCCCCCTTCGCCCTGCTGGCGGCCTGCTGGGGCGAGGTGACCGACCTGCCGCTGCTGGACCGCCCGCCGGCCGGGCCGCTGGCCGCCGCCCGGCGGCTCCTGCACGACCTGGGCCTGCTGGACGCGGCCGGCGCGGTCACGCCCGCCGGTCGCGCGGCGGCGGCCGTGGGCGCGCACCCCCGGCTGGCCCGGGCGCTGCTCGACGGTGCGCCGCTGGTCGGCGCGGCCCGCGCCGCGGAGGTCGTCGCGCTGGTCGGCGAGGACGTGCGGGGGCGCGACGACGACCTGGTCGCCACGTGGCGCGCCGCACGGGCCGGTCGGGTCCCGGGTGCGGAGCAGTGGCGCCGGGAGGCCCGCCGGTTGCGCGCCTCGCTGCCCGCGGGGGACCCGCCGAGCACCGCGAGCCCGCCGGGCGAGCTGCCGGACGACCTCGCCGCCGGCCTGGTGACCGCGCTGGCGTTCCCCGAGCGCGTCGCGCTCCGCCGCGGCGCCGGGTGGGCGTCCACGGGCGGCACCCGCTTCGAGGCCGGGCCCGGCTCGGCGCTGACGGGTGCCACCTGGCTGGCGGTGGCCGTGGCGGACCGCGCCCCGGGCCGCGCCTCGGCGCGGGTGCGGGCCGCCGCACCGCTGGAGGAGGAGCTGGCGCGCGCGGTCGTCGCCCCGGTGGTGGCCGACGAGGTCGCCTGGCGCGACGGCGACGTGGTGGCCCGCCGCGTGGAGCGGCTCGGGGAGCTGGAGCTGTCCGCGCGCCCCCTCGCCGACCCCCCGCCGGAGCAGGTCGCCGCCGCCGTCGCCGAGGGGCTGCGCCGCGAGGGTCTGGACGTGCTGCGCCCGGGCGGGGCCGCGCGCTCGCTGCGGCAGCGAGTGGCGTGCTGCCGCGCCGCGCTGGGCGAGCCGTGGCCGGACTGGAGCGACGAGGCGCTCGCGGCCGACCCGGGGCGCTGGCTGGGCCCGGAGCTGGCGCGCGTGCGCTCGCGCGCGGACCTGCAGCGCGTCGACGTGGTCGGCGCCCTGCGCCGGGCGCTGCCGTGGGAGGCGGCGGCCCGCCTGGACGAGCTCGCCCCCGAGGCGCTCGCGGTGCCCAGCGGCCGGCGCGTCGCGCTGGACTACGCGGACCCGGCCGCGCCGGTGCTGCCGCTGAAGCTGCAGGAGGCGTTCGGGTGGCGCACCGGTCCCCGGGTGGCCGGTGGGCGGGTGGCGGTCGTGGTGCACCTGCTGTCCCCGGCCGGCCGGCCGCTGGCCGTCACCGCGGACCTGGAGTCCTTCTGGCGCAACGGCTACCCGGGTGTGCGGGCCGAGAACCGCGGCCGCTACCCCAAGCACCCCTGGCCCGAGGACCCGCTGGCCGCTGTGCCCACGGCCCGCACCAGCGCCGCGCTCAGGCGGGACGCGCCGCGGCGCTGACCGGCCCCTCGCTGGACCACGGGAACTCGATCCACCTGTCGGTGGCCCGCCAGCAGTGGTCCGGTTCCAGGCGGGTGGTGGGCTTGCGGTAGACGACGGCCGAGCGCGGTTCGGCGCCGGCGGCGCGCACCATGTCCACGACGACGGCCAGGGTCCGTCCGGTGTCGGCGACGTCGTCGACGACGAGCACGCGCCGGCCGGCGAGCTCGGCCAGGTCCACCGACGGGGGCAGCACCACCGGCTCCGGCAGGCGGCTGTCCACCCCCGTGTAGAACTCCACGTTGATCGTCGCCATCTCCTTGACGTCCAGGGCGTAGGCCAGCCCGGCCGCCAGCGGCAGCCCGCCGCGGGCGATGCCCAGCAGGAGGTCGGGCCGGTGGCCGTCCTGCGCGATGGCGGTGGCGAGCTCGCGCACGGCCCCGCCGAACGCGGACCAGGTGAGGACTTCGCGCTCGGGGGCGGGGGAGGCGTCGCTCGTCACCGGTGGAGGGTACCGACCCGCCGGGTGGACGCCACCGCGCGCGGCTCCGGTGCAGAACCCTACGATCACCGATTGTGACGCGACGGGCGGCGCGGGCCGCGGGACGGCGGGGTCGCCGGTGAGCCCGGCCCTGACGACCGTGGACGTCGTCGTCGTCGGTGCCGGGCAGGGCGGGCTGGCCACCGCCCACCACCTGCACCGCGCCGGCCTGCGCCCCGGGCACGGCTACGCGGTCCTGGACGCCGCGGACGGGCCGGGCGGGGCGTGGCGGCACCGCTGGCCCTCGCTGACGATGGCGCTGGTCAACGGCGTGCACGACCTGCCGGGGCTGTCGATGCGCGAGGCCCTGGGCCCGGTGGACCCCGGCGCGCCGGCGGCGCGGGTGGTGCCGGCCTACTTCGCCGCCTACGAGGAGCTCCTGGGGCACCCGGTGCGCCGGCCCGTGCGGGTGCGGGAGGTGCGCCCGGCGGGCCCCCGGCTGCTCGTCGCCACCGACGCCGGGCGCTACGCCGCGCGCGCCGTCGTCAACGCCACGGGCACCTGGACGCGCCCCTTCCGCCCGTACTACCCCGGCGCGGAGGGGTTCGCCGGCCGGCAGCTGCACACCGCGGACTACCGCGGCCCCGAGGAGTTCGCCGGGCAGCACGTGGTGGTCGTGGGCGGCGGCGTCTCGGCGGTGCAGCACCTGGCGGAGCTGTGCCGCGTGGCGGGCACGACGTGGGTGACCCGCAGCGAGCCGGTGTTCCACGAGCCGGACGCGGCGGGCGGGCTGGACGTCGAGGCGCGCCGGGCGGCCGTGGCGCGGGTGGCCGACCGCGTCGCGGCGGGCTCCCCGCCCGGCAGCGTGGTCTCGGCCACCGGTCTGGTGCTGACCCCGCAGCTCGCCGCGCTGCGGGAGGCGGGCGTCCTGAAGCCGCACCCGCCGTTCGCGCGCGTGCTGCCGCACGGGGTGCGCTGGGCGGACGGCTCGGAGCAGTCCGCCGACGCGATCCTGTGGGCCACCGGGTTCCGCCCGGCGCTGGACCACCTGCGCCCGCTGCGCCTGCGCGAGCCGGGCGGCGGGATCCTCGTGGACGGCACCCGCGCGGTGCGCGAGCCGCGCCTGCACCTGGTGGGGTACGGCCCGTCGGCGTCGACGGTGGGGGCCTCCCGGGCGGCCCGGGAGGCGGTGCGCGAGGTGCTGGCGGGGCGCTGACCGACCACTCCGTCTCGAATTTTGAGATGAGGGTCTCACATCGTGGACGCGGTGGCTCGCCTCGGGGAGTCTGCCGCCGTGACGACCCCCACCCGCCGGACCCCCGCTGCCCCCGGCTACCTGCACGGCTACGCGCCCGCGGTGCGCCGCTCGCACGGCCGGCGCACCGTCGCCAACTCCGCCGCGCACCTGCTGCCGCGGCTGCGCCCGGGCCAGTCCCTGCTCGACGTGGGGTGCGGCGTGGGCACCCTGACCGCCGACCTGGCGGCGCACCTGGCCCCCGGCCGCGTGGTCGGCGTCGACACCTCCGCCGACGTCCTGGCCGCCGCCCGCGAGGCCGCCGACGCCCGCGGCGTCGCCGTCGAGCTGGCCGTCGCCGACGCCTGCGCGCTGCCGTTCGCCGACGGCGAGTTCGACGTCGTGCACGCCCACCAGGTCCTGCAGCACCTGCCGGACCCCGTGGCGGCGCTGCGGGAGATGCGCCGGGTGTGCCGTCCCGGCGGGACCGTCGCGGTGCGCGACGCCGACTGGGCCACGGTGCACTGGCACCCCGCCTCCCCGGCGCTGGACGCCTGGCTGGCCGGGTACCGCGCGGCGGCCCGCAGCGCGGGCGGCGACCCCGACGCAGGAGCCCGCCTGCAGGCCTGGGCGCGCGCCGCGGGCTTCACCGACGTGGTGCCCTCGGCGTCGGTGTGGTCCTTCGCCACCGAGCAGGAGCGCGCCTGGTGGGGCGGCACCTGGGCCGAGCGCACCGAGGGCTCGGACCTGACGCGGCGCCTGCGCGGCGCCGGCCTCGCGGACGGGGACGTCGCCGCCGCGGCGGACGCGTGGCGGCGGTGGGCCGCGGACCCGGACGGCTGGACGGCGATGGTGCACGGCGAGCTGCTCTGCCGGGCCTAGGGCCCCGCCGGGCGGGTCAGGCGAGGGGTTCGACCGCGGCGAAGGGGGCGGTGAGGACCCCCACGGGCGTCTGCACGTGGTAGCGGGTGCGAGCGCGGCGCAGCACGTGGCCGGACAGTCCGGCGTAGCGGCCGGTGCCCAGCAGCCGCACGGGCGTGCCGACCGCCAGCGGCGCAGCGGCGGGGGGAGCGGCCGGTCCCGTGCCGCGCAGCAGGCCGGCGCGCAGGGCGCGGTGGTCGGCCCGGTACTGCTCGCCCATCTCGGCGACGGGCACCTCGAGGCCGTCGAGGTGCCACGTCAGCAGGTGCTCGGCGGAGAAGCCCCGGGCGCAGGCGCCGCACGCCACCAGCCGGGCCGGGCGACGGTGCCGCGTCACGGCGTGCCCCGCCGGGCACACCCCTCGCCAGCGCCCCGGCGGTCGCGGTGCCGACGTGGTGCGGGTGCCCGTGCAGCCGATGCTCCGCGCGGTCGCGCGCCACACCGCGTCGTGCCCGTGCCGGGTGCCCACCAGGGCGTGCGTGATCTCGTGCAGGACGGTGTCGCGCACCTCCTGCGCCGAGTGCAGTCGCGCCAGGGGAGCGCTCAGGCCGATCTGGCGGCGGTCCTCCCGGCACACCCCGGCGCGCGTGCGCGCGCGGTCGAGCACGACCGTCCAGCCCACCAGCCCGTGCTCGGCCAGCAGTCCCTCGGCCATCACCACCGCGTCCCGCACGTCCACCCCGCCATCCTGCCGCCGTCCCGCCCGCCGCCCGCCCACCCACCCCCGTCCCCTGGGGGGGGGGAGGGTGGGGGCTATTGCGTGGTGGACGGCGGGGGGGGGGGGGGGGGGGGGGGGGGGGGCGGGCGGGGGGGGGGGGGGGGGGGGG
>NZ_JBJLSE010000009.1:0-73994 GCF_050871845.1 Kineococcus arenarius subsp. arenarius | reverse complement strand
CTCCCAGCGCTGCTCGCGCGAGCCGTCGGCGACGACCCGGGCGCCGGCGGAGAGCTGCGCCGGCACCGCGCCCCCGGGGGCGCCGAACCGCACCCCGCGCACCCCGGTGCGCCCGCGGCGTCGCCGTCGGTGGCCGACGGTTACCATGGTCGTGTTCAGGGTTGCCCGGTCGTCAGTAGCGATCGGCTGCCGACTGCCGCGACGCGGCCGCGCACCGCAGGACGAGCCCGTGACGGGACACCGACGAACCTCTCGGCGTCCCCTCCCCGCAGGGCGCCCGGTGCCCGGGCCGCCGCCGCCCCGCACGGGAGACGCATGACCGACGCAGCGGGGTCCACCACGACCCCCGAGACCACCGACACCACCGACACGAGCCCCGCGGCCGAGCCCGCCGGCTTCGCCGCGCACGGCGTGGACGAGCGCATCGTCCGCGCCCTGACCGGCGCGGGCATCACCAGCCCGTTCCCCATCCAGGCGATGACGCTGCCCGTGGCCCTGTCGGGCCACGACATCATCGGCCAGGCCAAGACCGGCACGGGCAAGACCCTCGGCTTCGGCGTGCCGCTGCTGCAGCGCACCGCCGTCCCCGGTGACCCCGCGTACGACGCGCTGGCGGCCCCCGGCAAGCCGCAGGCCCTCGTCGTGGTGCCCACGCGCGAGCTGGCGACCCAGGTCGCCGGCGACCTGACCACCGCGAGCCGCGTCCTGGGCACCCGCATCCTCACCGTCTACGGCGGCCGCGCCTACGAGCCGCAGATCGAGGCCCTCGCCAAGGGCGTCGACGTGGTCGTGGGCACCCCCGGCCGCCTGCTGGACCTGGCGCAGCAGAAGCACCTGGACCTCTCGCACGTCACCTGCGTCGTCCTCGACGAGGCCGACGAGATGCTCGACCTGGGCTTCCTGCCGGACGTGGAGCGCCTGCTGGGGCAGACGTCCCCCGCCCGCCAGACCATGCTCTTCTCCGCGACGATGCCCGGGGCCGTGGTGGCGCTGGGCCGCTCGTACATGCGCCAGCCCACCCACATCCGCGCGGTGGACCCCACCGACGACGGCGCCACCGTGGCCGCCATCACGCAGTTCGTGTACCGCACGCACGCGATGGACAAGGTGGAGGTGCTCGCCCGCCTGCTGCAGGCGGAGGGCCGCGGCCTGACGATCGTGTTCAGCCGCACCAAGCGCACCGCCGCGTCGGTGGCCGAGCAGCTCGCCGAGCGCGGCTTCGCCGCGGCCAGCATCCACGGCGACCTGGGCCAGGGGGCGCGCGAGCAGGCGCTGCGCGCGTTCCGCTCCGGCAAGGTCGACGTCCTGGTGGCCACCGACGTCGCCGCCCGGGGGATCGACGTCGAGGACGTCACGCACGTGGTGAACTACCAGTGCCCCGAGGACGAGAAGACGTACCTGCACCGCATCGGGCGCACGGGGCGGGCCGGCAACACCGGCACGGCCGTCACGTTCGTGGACTGGGACGACCTGCCCCGCTGGGCGCTGGTCGACAAGGCCCTGAGCCTGGGCTTCGGGGAGCCGGCGGAGACGTACTCCAGCTCCCCGCACCTGTTCGAGGACCTCGGCATCCCGCAGGGCACGACGGGCCGCCTGCCGCGGACCCAGCGCACCCGCGCCGGTCTGGGGGCCGAGCAGCTGGAGGACCTGGGCGAGGTCGGTGCCGCCAAGGGCCGCCGCCCGCGCAGCGGGGACCAGCCCCGCGGCGACCAGCCCCGCGGGGAGCGGGCGCAGGGCGGACGGGCGCGGGCCACCACCGCCGAGGGCCCCGACGCGCAGGAGGCCACCGGTGCCGGGGACGCCGACGCGCAGGGGGCCGGCGCGGAGCGGCCCCGGCGCAGCCGCCAGCGCCGGCGCACGCGCGGCGGCGGGGACGGCACCACCGCCGCGGCCCGGGAGCCCGACGGCGAGCCCACCACGGCCGGCGACGTGCCTGCGACGGACGGTGATGGCGCCCCGCGCCGCCGCCGGCGCACGCGCAGCCGCACGGCGGCGCCCGCGGACGCGGCCGCCACGGCGGGCCCGGCGCCCGCCGCCGACTGACCCCGAGCTGCGATCACGGCCCCACCCGCGCAGGGTGGGGTCGTGCCCGTTCGTCCCTCGACCTCGCTCCCGCAGGCCGGCGAGAGCCCCGCGGGGGTGTCCGCGACGCTGCACCGGGGCCCCGTCCTGGAGGTCGCGCTGCTGTGCGCCGGGCTCCTGGAGGAGCTGCACCCGCTGCTGCGGCAGCTCGCCGCGCACGACCCGCGCCCGCGCTGGCACCGTGCCGCGGCCGCCGCGGCGCTGCTGCGCGCGGCGGGCACCGACCCGTGCCGGGCGATGGTGCTGGCGGCCCGCGAGCGCGCCGTGGACGGTGACGTGCACGTGCGCGCGGACGGCGCCGACCCCGACACCGCGGCCCTGCGGCACGCGCTGCGGGTGTCCTGCGTGCTGCGGGCCGCCACCGCGGCCGGGCGCGTACCGGCGCCGCCGGACGCCCAGCGCTACGTGGGTGAGCAGCGCTCCAGCGCCGTGCTGCTGGGCGCCGAGCCCGACGACCTGCCCTCCTGCCTCGAGGAGGTCGAGGCGGACGTCGAGCGGGTGCGCCTCGACGCCACCGGCGCGCGCCCGGCCGGGGCGCTGAGCGCGGTGGGTCCGCCGGGCGGGCGCGCGCCCGCGGGCCGGCGGGTGCCGCTGCCGGCGCTGGGCGACGCGCCGGGGCCGTGGCGGCGGGCCGGTGAGCTGGCCGGGGCCCTGCTGCCGGGCTGGGCGCGCGAGCTGTTCGCGCCGGCCCCCGGCGAGCTCGACGGGCCGCAGCTGCGCGAGGCCCTCGGCGCCCTGCCGTCGCTGGAGGCCGCTGCGGGGTTCAGGCCTCGCCCGTGACGAAGGCGCGGACCGCGTCGGCCACCAGCTGCACGGCGATGGCGGACAGCAGCAGACCCGCCACGCGCGTGACGAGCAGGACGCCGGAGTCGCCGAGCACGCGGTGCACGACCCCGGCGAAGCGCATCGCGAGGTAGAGGGTGACGTGCACGGCGACCACGCCGGCGGCGATGGCGAGGTGGTCGTCCCAGCCGCGCGACTGCTGCACGTAGACCATCGTCGCCACGATGGCGCCGGGACCGGCCAGCAGCGGCGTGCCCAGCGGCACGAGGGCGACGTTGACGCCGACCGTGGAGGTGGGTTCGTCGCCCTTGCCGGTGAGCAGCTCGAGCGCGATGAGCAGCAGCAGCAGCCCGCCGGCGGCCTGCAGCGCCGGCAGGCTGATGTGCAGGTAGTCCAGGATGCGCTGGCCGAACAGCGCGAAGGCGACGATCACGCCCAGGGCCACCAGGACGGCCTGGCGGGCGGCGCGCGAGCGCTCGGCCGTGCTGAAGGGCGCGGTGAGGCCGAGGAAGATCGGCACCGTCCCCAGCGGGTCCATGATGACGAAGAGGGTGACGAAGGTCTCCCCGAACAGCTGCCAGTTCACGAGCCGGGGACCTCGTCCCCGGCGGGGACGGCGTCCTCGGCCCGGACGGCACCGCCGGCCCGGGAGCTCAGCTCCTGCAGCACGTCCGGGTCGGTGGTGTTCTCCCCCAGGAGGTTGCGCTTGCCGGTGCCGTGGTAGTCGCTGGAGCCGGTGACGAGGAGGTCCAGGGAGCGCGCCAGGGCGCGCAGGTGGCGCCGCTCGGCGTCGCTGTGGTCGCGGTGGTCGACCTCGAGGCCCACGAGGCCGGCGGCCACCATCTCCTCCACCTCGGCGTCGCCCACGCAGCTGCCGCGCTTGGAGGCGGCGGGGTGGGCCAGGACCGGCACGCCGCCCGCGGCGCGCACCAGGCCGATCGCCTCCAGGGGGTCGGGGGCGGTGTGCGGGACGAAGTAGGGGCTGCGCCCGGACAGCAGGGTCGCGAAGGCCTCGTCGCGGTCGGCGACGATCCCGGCGGCGACGAGGGCGTCGGCGATGTGCGGGCGGCCGATGGTGGCCTGGCCGTGCACGTGCTCGAGGACGTCCTCCCAGCGCAGGCCGGTGTCGGCGGTCATCCGCTCGACCATGCTGCGGGCGCGGGTGCGCCGGGAGGTGCGGGAGGCGTCGAGCATGCCCACCAGGGCCGCCTCGGCGGGGTCGTGCCAGTACGAGAGCAGGTGCACGGACACGCCGTGCGCCAGGCAGCTGACCTCCATGCCGGGCACGACGCGCACGCCCAGCCGCTCGCCGGCGCTCAGCGCCTCGGCCCAGCCGCTGGTGGTGTCGTGGTCGGTGAGGGCCACGACGTCCAGACCGGCCCGGGCGGCGGACTCGACGACCCCGGAGGGTGGTTCGGTGCCGTCGGAGGCGGTGGAGTGCGTGTGCAGGTCGATGCGCACCGGGCGAGCTTACCGGCGCACGCCCCGGGCCCCGGGCGGCGTGCGGCGGCCGCGGGCGCGGGGGCGGGGCTCAGGCCCACTGCACGCGCGGCGACATCGCCCCGCACGGCGCGTCCGGCACCGGGCGGCGCTCGCGCAGCTCGACGAGCTCGAGGTCGTCCAGCAGCGTGGCGCCGGCGCTGGCGGGCCACAGCAGCACCCACAGCCACACGCCGCCCGCCTCCCCCACCAGCACGGCGCGGTCCCCCTCCGCCGGCACCGGCCACAGGGGGGTGACCGCTCCGGCGGCGTGCGCGCGCGCGACGGGCGGGCCCGCGACGAGCCCGTCGCCGGGGTCGACGTCCCCCCGGCCGGCCAGGTGCGCGCCCAGGCCGGTGCCGGGCCGCTCGGAGACCACGAGCAGCTCCGCCACCGCCGGCGCGGGGTGCGGGCCGTGGCGCGGACCGTGGTGGGGGCCGCTGGCGGCCACGACGACGGCCTGCGCCTCGTGCCGGTCGTCGCGCACGCAGCGGGTGCCGGTGAGCAGCCAGCCGGGCGGCAGGGGCCACGGCAGCCACACCGGCACGTCGGAGTGGCGGGCGATCCACTCCAGGTGGACCGCGTCGGCGGGCTGCGCCGGCTGCAGGGGGACCACCTCGCCGTGGGCCGCGCAGGTGGCCGAGGAGTGCCAGATGCTGGGCGCCCGGACCGCGTCGTCGCAGCGGGGGCACCTCGCCGTACCGCTCATGCCTCACCGTCCTACGCTCCGCGCACGGCGTCAACCCAGGCGTCACTGTGCGTGATCGACGGCCCGGGGGCGGACGGCCGGCGCCCGCCGGGGGGATGATGGCCCGGTGACCGCCGCCGCGACCCAGTCGACCACCACGCCGACCACCACGCCGGCCAGCACGCCGGCCAGCACCGCCGGCCAGGACCCGGAGCAGCCCGTGAGCGAGCTGCTCGACGCCCAGCACCCGGAGGGCCAGGAGGGCGCCGCGCCCGGCGAGGACCCCGAGGACGCGAAGTCGCACCGCACGGTGCCCCGCTCGGCCGCCTTCCGCCGCTTCATCGCCCAGGGCTGGGGCCCGCGCCCGGCCGAGGACGACGAGCCCGCGGAGGCCGCACCGTACGCCGCCCGCCGCAGGGAGGTGCTGTCCTCCCTGTTCCCGGGCGAGGTGCTCGTCGTGCCCGCGGGGCCGCTGGTGCGCCGCTCCAACGACTGCGACTACCGCTACCGGCCCCACTCGGCGTTCGCCCACCTGACCGGCCTGGGCACCGACCGCGAGGCCGACGCGGTGCTCGTCCTGCACCCGCGCGACGCCGACGACCGCGACCCGGGGCGCGAGGGCCCCGATGGTGGCCACGAGGCCGTCCTCTACCTGCGCCCGCAGGGCAGCCGCGACTCCGAGGAGTTCTACGCCAACGCCCGCTACGGCGAGCTGTGGGTGGGCCCGCGCCCGAGCCTGGCCGCGCAGGAGGCCGTCACCGGCATCACCTGCCGCGACGTGGCCCTGCTGGCCGAGGAGCTCGGCGCCTCGGCCGCCGCGGCGGGCACCGCGGGCCTGCGGGTGGTCGCCGACGCCGACCCGGCCGTCACCGCGCTGCTGGCGCCGCTGCGCACCGCGCCCGCCGAGCACGTGCGCGCCGCCGACGACGAGCTCGCCACCGCCCTGTCGGAGCTGCGGCTGGTCAAGGACGAGTGGGAGGTGCGCCAGCTGCGCCAGGCCGTGGCGGCCACCGTGCGCGGCTTCGAGGAGGTCGTGCGGGCTCTGCCGCGCGCCGTGGGGCACCCGCGCGGCGAGCGCGTGGTCGAGGCCGCCTTCGACGGCACCGCCCGCGTGGAGGGCAACGGGGTGGGCTACGAGACGATCTCCGCGGCCGGCGACCACGCCTGCACGCTGCACTGGATCCGCAACGACGGCCCGGTGCGCCCCGGGGACCTGCTGCTGCTGGACGCCGGGGTGGAGGCGGACTCCCTGTACACCGCCGACGTCACCCGCACCCTGCCGGTGCAGGGCCGCTTCAGCGAGGCCCAGCGCCGCGTCTACCAGGCCGTCCTGGACGCCGCGGACGCCGCGTTCGCGGTCGCCCGGCCGGGGGTGCGCTTCCGCGAGGTGCACGAGGCTGCGATGCGCGTCATCGCCGACCGCCTCTCAGCGTGGGGCGTGCTGCCGGTGGACGCCGGGACCTCGCTGGAGCCGGAGGGGCAGTACCACCGCCGCTGGATGGCCCACGGCACCAGCCACCACCTGGGCCTGGACGTGCACGACTGCGCGCAGGCCCGGCGGGAGATGTACCTGGACGCCGAGCTGCGCCCCGGCATGGTGTTCACCATCGAGCCGGGCATCTACGTCAAGGCGGAGGACGAGCTCGCCCCGCCGGAGCTGCGCGGCATCGGCGTGCGCATCGAGGACGACGTGCTGGTCACCGCCGACGGCGTGGAGAACCTCTCCGCGGCCCTGCCGCGCGAGGCCGACGCCGTCGAGGCGTGGATGGCCTCGCTGCGCGGCTGAGGGGCCTCAGCGGGCCGCGTCCTCGCCGGGGCCCTCCCGGCGGGCGTCCTCGTCGAGGGCGCGGCGCTCCGCCTCCCGGCGGGCCCGGCGCTGCTCCTCGACCTTCTCCGCGTAGGTGGGGCCGGACAGGTCCGGCTCCGCCGGGGCCTGCTCCTGCTCCGCCGGTCCGTCCGCGGGGCGCTGCCCCGCCGGCGGGGGCGGCGGCGCGGCCGGTCCCGTGCCGGGCTGCGGCGGCGGCATCCAGCCCTGCGGGGCGCCCGCGCGCGAGGAGGGGTCCGGCGCGCCCCACGGCCCCTGCCCACCACCGGCGGCGTGCGAGCCGGGTGCGGGCGGAGGGGCGCCCCAGGCCCCCTGCTGCGGGCCCGCGCCCCGCCCGAAGCCGTTGGGCAGCTTGGACAGCACCTGCCGCGCCTGGCCGGACATCTGCGGCATGCACAGCACGACGTACTCGCCGGCGACGATCTGGCTGGCGGAGGTGAAGTCGCGGCGCCCGCCCGTCAGCGCGTAGGAGATGACGGCGAAGAGCATGCCGAACCCGGCGCCGATGAGCAGGCCGGTGAGCAGGCCGGCGGTGCCGCCGTTGCCGAACACCGACAGCATCAGCCCGATGAGCAGGCCGAACCACGCCCCCGAGGCCGCCCCCGCCCCGGCCGCGCGCCCGTAGGTCAGCCGGCCCGTCACCCGCTCCACCATCTGCAGGTTGTTGCCCACGATGGTCACGTTCTGGACGGGGAAGTGCTCGTCGGAGAGGAAGTCCACGGCCCGCTGGGCCTCCGCGTACGTGGCGTAGCGGCCGATCGCCTCCCCCTGCGGGGGTGTGGGGGCGCTCAGGCGCTGCTGGCCACCCATGGGCCCGAGGTTGGACATGACGACATCCTCACCGGTTCGACTGGTGCCGCCCGCACCGGGCGGGGGCGGGGGCGCTCGCGCCCCTCACCCGCCCCAACGCACCCGGTGCGGTGATCGTGCCCGCACCGGGTGCGGGCGGTGGGAGGCTCAGGCGCTCTGGCGCTTGACGCCGGCGCGCTCGCCGGCCTTGCGGGTGGCCTGCACCTCGGTGTCGGCGCCCGCGGTGGACAGCTCGCCGCCGGCGGTCTCCAGGTGGGCGCGCACGAACCAGTGGTACTGCTCCAGCACGCCGCTCTGGCTGGTGAGCAGGTCCTCGGTGACCGGGTCGATCTCGCCGGCCGCCTCGATGGCGGAGCGGTGGTCCTTGATGACGCCCGCGTAGACGAGGTCCAGCGCGCCGAGGTGCTCGATGGCGCCGGCGCGGCCGATCGAGTAGTCGTCCCAGTCGCGGTCGGCGACCAGCGCGGCGGGCGTGCCCACCGGCGAGGCGCCCAGGGTGGCGATGCGCTCGGCGACGGCGTCGGCCATCTCGCGCACGGCGTCCACCTGCGGGTCGAGCATCTGGTGCACGGCGATGAAGTGCGGCCCCACCACGTTCCAGTGCACGTGCTTGAGGGTCAGGTGCAGGTCGGTGAGGGCGTTGAGGCGGTTCTGCAGGATGGCCGCGACCTCGCCGCCCTGCTCGTTCGAGAGTCCGGGGACGGTGTAGAGGGGGTTCCCGGACGCCTTCAGCTTCTTGCTCTCCTTGGCCATGGCGCCACGGTAGGAGGGCACCGGCGCTCCCGCGCGCCGAGATCCGGGCGGCCCCGCGCACGCGGGGCCCTCTAGCCTGAGGCGCGTGACCGGTTCCCCCAAGCGCGTCTTCGCCGCCCGGCTGGCGGGCACGTCCGTGTTCGACCCGCAGGGCGACCAGGTGGGCCGGGTCCGCGACGTGGTGGGCGTGCTGCGCCCGCGCGGGCCGCAGCGCGTCATCGGCCTGGTCGTGGAGGTCCCCGGCCGCCGTCGCGTGTTCGTGCCCATGACGCGCGTCACCAGCGTCGACACCGGGCAGGTCCTGACCACCGGCCTGGTGAACATGCGCCGCTTCGAGCAGCGCGGCACCGAGACGCTGCTGCTGGGCGAGCTGCTGGACCGCACCGTGCAGCTGACCGACGGCAGCGGGGTCGCGACCATCGAGGACCTCGGCCTGGAACCGGTGCGCCCGCGCGACTGGCGGCTGACCAAGCTGTTCGTGCGCCGCGGCACCGCACCGCGCGGGCTGTCCGGGCGGCTGCGCCGGCGCGGGGAGACCATGACGGTGGACGTGGGCGCCGTGGTGGGGCTGACCACCACCGAGCTGGACCAGGGCGCCACGAACCTGCTGGCCGCCTTCGAGGAGCTGCGCGCCACCGACCTGGCGGACGTCATCCACGAGCTGACCCCCAAGCGCCGCGTGGAGGTCGCCGCCGCCCTGGACGACGAGCGCCTGGCCGACGTGCTGGAGGAGCTGCCCGAGGACGACCAGGTGGAGATCCTCTCCGCCCTGGAGGGCGACCGCGCCGCGCACGTGCTGGAGGAGATGCAGCCCGACGACGCCGCGGACCTCCTCTCGGACCTGCCGCCGGAGCAGGCCGAGCGGCTGCTGGCCCTGATGGAGCCGGACGACGCCGCACCGGTGCGCCGGCTGCTCGCCTACGACGAGCACACCGCCGGCGGCCTGATGACCTCCGACCCGGTGGTGCTGGCCCCCGACGACACGGTGGCCGAGGCGCTGGCGCACGTGCGCCGCGTGGAGCTGACGGCCCCGCTGGCCTCGGCGGTCTACGTGTGCCGCCCGCCGCTGGAGACGCCCACCGGCCGCTACCTGGGCACCGCGCACCTGCAGCGGCTGCTGCGCGAGCCGCCCCAGACGCCGCTGGGGCAGGTCATCGACAAGGACGTGGAACCGCTGGCCCCGGAGGAGACGCTGCAGGGCGTCACCCGGCAGCTGGCCGCGTACAACCTCGTCTCGATGCCGGTGGTGGACGAGGACGGGCACCTGCTGGGCGCGGTGACGGCCGACGACGTGCTGGACCACCTGCTGCCGGACGACTGGCGCGACGCCGAGGAGGAGGTCTTCGAGGTGGGTCGTGGCTGAGCGTTCCCCGCGCCGCGAGCGCCAGCGCGCCGAGGCCGTGGGGCTGGACACCCCGCGCGAGGCGCGCCGCCAGCTGCTGGCGCGCCCCCAGCTGGACCCGGACGCCTTCGGGCGGGCCAGCGAGGCGTTCGCCCGGTTCATGGGCACCGGCCGCTTCCTCGTCTACATGACGGCGTTCGTCGCGGTGTGGCTGGCGTGGAACACGTTCGCGCCGCCGAGCGCGCAGTTCGACCCGGAGGCGCTGAACTACACGCTGCTGACGCTCATCCTGTCGCTGCAGGCGTCCTACGCGGCGCCGCTGATCCTGCTGGCGCAGAACCGCCAGGACGACCGCGACCGCGTCCTGAACGAGCAGGACCGCGCCCGCGACGAGCGCGCCCTGGCCGACACCGAGTACCTCACGCGCGAGGTGGCGGCCCTGCGCATCGCGCTGCGCGACGTGGCCACCCGCGACTTCGTGCGCTCGGAGCTGCGCAGCGTGCTGGATGAGCTGCGCGAGGAGGACGCCGAGCGGGACGGCCGGGAGGCGGGCAAGCGCAAGGGCGGCAAGAAGCGCAAGCGCGCCGGCGAGGGCGGCGAGGAGGCGGCCGGTGCCGCGCGGAGCACCCCCGGGGGCGGTGCGCTCGGGGACCCCGCGGAGGACCAGGCGGGATCCCCCTCCAGCTGAGCACCCGGCGTGCCGATGCACTGTCCGTGACGACTCTCGACGACGCCCGCCCCGGTGCGCCCGCGCCCGCGGGCCAGACCCGCAGGCGCCTCGGCGACGTGCTCGTCGAGAAGGGCCTGCTGCTGCCGGAGGACCTCGACCACGCGCTGAACGAGCAGCGCAACGGGGAGGGCCCGCGCCGGCGCCTGGGGCAGATCCTCGTCGACCTCGGCCTGGTCTCCGAGGCGGAGCTGGCGCTGTGCCTGGCGGACCTGCTGAGCCTGGAGCACGTGGACCTGTCCAAGGTCAGCATCTCCCCGGACGTGGTGCGGCTGCTGCCGCGGGCGGTCGCCGAGCGCTGCCGCGTGCTGGTGCTGGACAAGACGCCCGAGTACCTGCTGGTGGCCGCCGCCGACCCCACCAACGTGCTGGCGCTGGACGACGTCAAGCTCTACACCCGCACCCCCGAGCTGCACGTCGTCGTGGCGATGGACTCGCAGATCCGCGACCACCTGGCGCGCGCCTGGTCGCTGACCGAGGACACCTCCCAGGTCAGCCGCATGGTCGAGGAGGCCGACGACGACGACGCGCAGGACGCGCTGGCGGCCCTGTCCGGCTCCGTCGACGACGACGCACCCATCGTCAAGCTCGTCAACCGGATCCTGTCCGACGCGGTGCGGCTGCGCTGCTCCGACATCCACCTGGAGTCCCAGCGCGACCAGCTGCGGGTGCGCTTCCGCGTCGACGGCCTGCTGCGCGACGTGATGAGCGCCCCCAAGCGCGTGGCGCCCAGCGTCATCAGCCGCATCAAGATCATCTCCGGTCTGGACATCTCCGAGCGCCGCGTGCCGCAGGACGGCCGCACCCGCGTGACCGTCGACGGCTCCGCGATCGACTGCCGCGTCTCGACGCTGCCGGCCCTGCACGGGGAGAAGGTCGTCATCCGCCTGCTCACCCGCGGCGACGACGTGCCCAGCCTGGAGTCGCTGGGCTTCGAGCCGGAGCAGCTGGACGTCTTCAGCCGGGCCCTGACCGTGCCGCAGGGCCTGGTGCTCATCACCGGCCCCACCGGCTCGGGCAAGACGAACACGCTGTACGCGGCCATCCACGCGACGATGAGCCCGGAGAAGAACATCATCACGCTGGAGGACCCCGTCGAGGTCCAGCTGCCGGGCATCACCCAGGTGCAGGTCAACACCAAGGTCGGCATGACCTTCTCCGCCGGCCTGCGCTCGGTGCTGCGCCAGGACCCCGACATCGTCCTCATCGGTGAGGTCCGCGACTCCGAGACCGCCGAGCTGGCGCTGAAGGCGTCCATGACCGGTCACCTCGTGCTGACCACCCTGCACACCAACTCCGCCGTCGGGGCGCTGACCCGCCTGGTGGACATGGGCGCCGCCCCGTTCCTGGTCGCCAGCTCGCTGACGGCCGCGATCGCGCAGCGCCTGGTCCGCAAGCCGTGCGACTCCTGCGCCGACGGGTACATCCCGGACGAGGACACCCTGGCGCTGCTGGGCCTGACGATCGAGGACATCCTCGACGCCACCCCGCTGCGCGGCACCGGCTGCCCCGACTGCGGCGGCACCGGCTACCGCGGCCGCACCGCCGTGTACGAGGTCCTCGACGTCACGCCCAGCGTCCGCAAGGTCCTCATGAGCACGCCGACGGAGTCGGCGCTGACCGAGGAGGCCGCCCGCATCGGCATGAGCACCCTGCGCACCTCCGCGCTGGCGAAGGCCATGCGCGGGGAGACGACCTTCGAGGAGGTCGTGCGCGTCACCGCGGGCTGAGCCCGGCGGCTGAACCGACCGGCGCTGGACCCGCGGGCGGTGCCGCACCGGGCGCGGACGTACCCTGGCGGCGTGCTGCCCACCCCCGACGCCGTCCGCACCGCGCTGAACGCGGTGAACGACCCCGAGCTGCACCGGCCCATCACGGAGCTGGGGATGGTCGAACGGGTGGACGTGGGCGACGACGGCGTCGTGTCCGTTCGGGTGCTGCTGACGACCGCCGGCTGCCCCATGCGCGACCGGCTGACCTCGGACGTGACCGCGGCCGTGCGGGGCGTGGCGGGCGCGCGCGGCGTGCGGGTGGCCTTCGGGGAGATGACGCCCGAGCAGCGGGCCGAGCTGACGGTGAAGCTGCGCGGGAGCACGCAGGCCGCGCCCACCATCCGGTTCAACGAGCCGGGCAACCTGACGCGCGTCTACGCCGTCGCCTCCGGCAAGGGCGGGGTGGGCAAGTCCAGCGTCACGGTGAACCTGGCGGCGGCGATGGCCGCCGACGGGCTGCGGGTCGGCGTGCTGGACGCCGACGTGCACGGCTTCTCCGTGCCGCGCCTGCTGGGCGTCACCGGCCGCCCGACGAAGGTGGACTCGCTGATCCTGCCGCCCACCGGGCACGGGGTGCGCGTCATCTCCATCGGCATGTTCGTGCCGGGCAACGAGCCCGTCGCGTGGCGCGGGCCGATGCTGCACCGGGCGCTGCAGCAGTTCGCCTCCGAGGTGTTCTGGGGCGACCTGGACGTGCTCCTGCTGGACCTGCCCCCGGGCACCGGCGACATCGCCATCAGCGTGGGGCAGCTGCTGCCGGGCGCGGAGGTGCTGGTGGTCACCACGCCGCAGGCCGCGGCCGCCGAGGTCGCCGAGCGGGCCGGGGCGGTGGCGGCGCAGACGTCCCAGCGCGTGGTGGGCGTGGTGGAGAACATGAGCTGGCTGCAGCTGCCCGACGGTGAGCGCATGGAGCTGTTCGGCTCCGGCGGTGGCGCGCGGGTGGCGGCCTCGCTGACCGAGCGGCTGGGCACCCCGGTGCCGCTGTTGGGTCAGGTCCCGATGGACGTGACGCTGCGCGAGGGTGGCGACGCGGGGGTGCCGGTGGTGCTCAGCGCGCCGGACTCCCCCGCCGCGGTGGCGCTGCGGGAGCTCGCGCGGGCCCTGGCCGTCCGGCCGCGGGGCCTGGCGGGCCGGCGGCTGGGCGTCAGCGTCGCCTGAGCGGCCCCGCCCGGGCGCTCCCGGTGGAGCCGCCCGGGGGCGTGCCTCAGGTGGCGTCCTCGTCGTAGGGCGCGGCGGCCGGCGCGGGTTCCTTCTTCTTCAAGTCCACCCCGGTGGTGGCGGACGCGCCGCCGGAGGAGCCGCCGGTGCCGTTGCGGGGCGCGGAGGCCGCGTGCGAACCGCTGTTCTTCTTGGGGGCCGGCTCGTCGTCCCAGACGTCCGACAGCGCGTCGCGCACGATGCGCCGCGGGTCGTACTGGCGCGGGTCGAGCTTCTGCCAGTCGATGTCGTCGAACTCCGGGCCGAGCTCCTCGCGCATCTGGGCCTGCGCGCCCTTGGCGAAGCGGCGCACCGACTTCACCAGGTGGGCGAGCTGCTCGGCGTACTGGGGCAGTCGCTCCGGGCCGAGGATCACCAGGGCCACCACGAGGAGGACGACCAGCTCGCCGCCGTTGATGCCGAACACGTCGCGATCCTAACCGTCGGCTTCGAGCGTCACGGGCACCTCGAGGTCCTGACCACCCCTGCGGACGGTCAGCGTCACCGTGTCGCCGGGCTGGCGGGCGCGGATGTCGACGATGAGCTCGGCGGGTTCGGTGACCGGGCGGCCGTCGACGGCCAGCACGACGTCCCCGGGCAGCAGGCCCGCGCGATCCCCGGGACCACCGGCCTGCACCGCCCCGGGCTGGTCCAGGACCCGGACCCCCTCGCCGCGGTACTGGCCGTCCAGGGAGACCCGGATGACGGGGTGCACGGCACGGCCGGTCCGGATGAGCTGCTCGGCGGTGCGCCGGGCCTGCTCGGAGGGGATGGAGAAGCCGAGCCCGATGCTGCCGGCGCTGCCGCCGACGACGGGCACCGAGGCGATGGCGGAGTTGACGCCGACGACCTGGCCGCGGGCGTCGAGCAGCGGGCCGCCGGAGTTGCCGGGGTTGATCGCGGCGTCCGTCTGGATGGCCTGGATGTAGGACGCCTCCCCCGCGCCGTCCCCGCCGGCGCTGACCGGCCGGTTCAGCGCCGAGACGATGCCCTCGGTGACCGTGCCCTGCAGCCCCAGCGGAGCCCCCACCGCGACGACCCGGTCGCCGACGACGACGCTGCCGGAGTCGCCCATCGCCAGCGCCCGCAGGCCGGGGCGCTCGACGCGCACGACGGCCAGGTCGTAGGAGGCGTCGGCGCCCACGACCTCGCCGGGGGCCTGCGCACCGTCCTGGAACAGGACGGTGACGCCGTCGTCGTAGGCGCCCGCCACGACGTGGTTGTTGGTGAGCACGAACGCCGCGGAGCCGCCGTCCACACCGGCGTCCAGGACGAAACCCGACCCCGTCCCCGCTCCCCCGCTGCCCTCCACCTGCAGGGAGACCACGCTGGGCAGGGCCGCGGCGGCGATGGCGGCCACGCTGCCCTCGGGCCGCGCGGTGGTGCCCGGGGCGGCCGCGGGCAGGGTGACGGTGGGGTACGTGCGCGCGCCGCCCCAGCGCTCCTGCAGCAGGGCCCCGGCGAAGCCGCCGGTGACGCCGAGCAGCAGCACCGCCGAGCCCGCGCCGAGCAGGCGCGCGGCGCGCCCGTCGCGGCGGGGGGCGGGAGGCGGCCAGGGGGGGCCGGGCTGCGCCGGCCAGGCCGGTTCCGGCTCGCCCCAGCCGGGCGGCGCGGGCTCGCCCCAGGCGGGGTCCGGCTGCGGGGGCCCGGCCCACGGGTCGCGGGGGTCCGCGCCGGTGCGCTGGTCCCGGTCCTCCGGCAGGGGCGGACCGCTCACGGGGCGGCCGGGGCGGTCGCCACCGCACCGGGCGCGGACGGGGTCGCCGGGACCGGCTCGGACGCCGCGGGAGAGGGGTTCGCGGGGGCGCTGGAGGGGGTGGTGCGCAGCTCCGCCACCGGCGCGGGGCCGCTCGCGTGCTGCCCGCCGAGGACGAGGAACCCGGCGATGCCCACACCGAGCAGGGAGAAGGTGCCGGCCAGCGCCGCGGCCACGGGACGCCGGCGGGCACGGCGCCCGGGGCGGGCCGACGGGCGCAGCGCCCGCGGGCGGGTGGTGTCCGGCCGGGCGGGCGGGGCGAGGCCGACGGCGGGGCGCGCGGGCGCCGCCATCGGCCGGTCGCGCGGCGGCAGCGGGCCGGTGGGGCCCCCGATGTCCAGCAGCCGCACCAGCAGGTCCCCGGAGACCTCCGGCTCGGGCAGGGCGCGCAGCCGGGCGCGGACGAGGCGCTCGGCCTCCACCGCCTCGGCGCACTCGCAGCAGGCGCGCAGGTGCTCGCCGGCGCGCAGCGCCGCGTCGGGAGCGAGCCGCCCGTCGACGAGCGGGCTGACCCGCGCGCCGAGGTGCGGTCCGCTCACGAGCGCTCCTCGCCCAGGGCCAGCCGGGCGGGGGGCGCCGCGGGCGGCCGCGGGGCGCGGTGCGCCAGGGCCGTGCGCAGCTGGGCGCGACCGCGGTGGATGCGCGAGCGCACCGTGCCGAGCTTCACGCCGAGGGTGGCGGCGATCTCCTCGTAGGAGAGCCCCTCGATGTCGCACAGCACGACCACGGCGCGGAAGTCCGGCGGCAGGGAGTCCAGCGCCGCCTGGACGTCGTCGTCGAGGTTGCGGTGCTCGAAGGCCCGCTCGGGGCTCACGTCCGTGCTGGGCAGCTTCTCCCCGGCGTCCTCGGCCAGCGCGTCGAAGCGGATGCGCTGCTTGCGGCGGACCTGGTCCAGGAAGAGGTTGGTGGTGATGCGGTGCAGCCACCCCTCGAAGGTGCCCGGCTGGTAGCTGGACAGGGAGCGGAAGACCCGCACGAACACCTCCTGCGTGAGGTCCTCGGCGTCGTGGCGGTTGCCCGTCAGGCGGTAGGCCAGGCGGTACACCCTGCCGGAGTGGTCGCGCACGACCTCCTCCCACGTCGGCGGCGCCCACGTCGAGGCGGCGACCGGCGACGGCTCGGCCGCCGGGGCACCGCCCGGGTCGTCTGGCACGGGGTTCCTCCTGGCACGGGCGGGAAGGGGGACCGCGAACGGCACCGCCACTGCTCCCATCGTCCCCCACTCCTCCCGCCGGGGCCACTCCCGGACGTGTGATCCAGCCCATCGGCTCCACCGGTCCCAACGGGCGTCGTACGCGGCCGGTTCCCGCGTCACCCGTCCGGCGGTCCCCGGGCCGTGAGCGACCCGATGCACTAGGTTGCCGGGGTGCCCCCGCCCGCGAAGCAGCCCGCCAGCTGGGTCTACGCCGAGCAGTTCACCGCCGAGGACGAGGTGCTGCAGGACGCCCGGGCCCGCGCGGCCGAGCTGGGCTGCGAACCGGTCTCCCCCGGTGTGGCGGCCGCGCTGACGGTCCTGGCGGCCACCGCACGGGCCCGCACCGCGGTGGAGGTCGGCACGGGCACGGGCGTGTCCACGGTGAGCCTGCTGCGCGGGATGGCCCCGGACGGGGTGCTGACCACCATCGACGTGCACGGGGAGCGCCAGCGCGCCGCCCGCGAGGCGGTCGCCGACGCGGGTGTGCGCACCAACCGCGCGCGCATGATCCCCGGCCGGGCGCTGGAGGTGCTGCCGCGGCTGACCGACGCCGCCTACGACCTCGTCCTGCTCGACGGCGACGAGCGCGAGTACTCGGCCTACGTGGAGCAGGCGCAGCGGCTGCTGCGCCCGGGCGGGCTCCTGGTCGTCGACGACGCCCTGTGGCAGGGGCGGGTCGCCGACCCCGCCGCGCGGGACGCGTCGACGGTCGCGCTGCGCGAGGTCGGGCGGGTCCTGGCGGAGGACGAGCGCTGGGTCTCGGCGCTGCTGCCGGCCGGCGAGGGCCTGCTGCTGGGCGTCAAGCGCGCCTGAGCCGGCCGCCCGGCCCCGCTCAGGCCAGCGACTCCAGCCAGCGCAGCAGCAACCGCGCCCCGAACCCGGTGGCGCCGCGGTTGACCTCGTGCTCGGCGGCGTCGGCGCGCCCGGGCCCGGCGATGTCCAGGTGCGCCCAGCGGCGCCCACCGGTGAACGGCTGCAGGAACTGCGCGGCGAGGATCGTGCCGGCCCCGGAGCCGGGCGCGGTGGCGACCTGCCGGGCGTCGGCGACGTCCGAGCGCAGCAGCTCGGCGTACTCGGGCACCAGGGGCAGGCGCCAGACCCGCTCCCCCGAGGCCCGCGCCGCGTCCTCCAGCTGCGCCGCGAGGTCGTCGTCGGTGGCGAACAGCGCGGCGTGCCGCTTGCCCAGGGCCAGCGGGGCGGCGCCGGTGAGGGTGGCGACGTCCACGAGCACGTCCGGCTCCAGCGCGGCGTGGGCGTGGGCGAGGGCGTCGCCGAGCACCAGCCGCCCCTCGGCGTCGGTGTTGTTGACCTCGGTGGTGCGTCCCCCGTGGTGGTGCACCACGTCGCCGGGGCGGTAGGAGGAGCCGCCGAAGGAGTTCTCGGCCAGCGCCAGCAGGCCGGTCACCCGCACGGGCAGCCGCAGCCGGGCCGCGGCGGCCACGACGGCCAGCACGACGGCCGCGCCGGTCATGTCGGTCTTCATCGACACCATCGACTCGCGCGGCTTCAGCGCCAGCCCACCGGTGTCGTAGGTGATGCCCTTGCCGGCGAGGACGACGTGCGGGGCGCCGGCCGCGGCGCGTCCGCGCGGGCGGTGGCGCACCTCCACCAGGGCCGGCGGGGACGGCGACCCGCCGCCCACGGCCAGCAGGCCGCCGAAGCCCTCGCGCCGCAGCTGCGCCTCCTCGCGCACCCGCACCGCCAGGCCGTGCTCTGCGGCGGCGGCGCGGGCCTGGTCCACCACCCAGGCGGGGTCCTTGAGGTTGGAGGGGGTGGCTGCGAGGTCGCGGGCCAGGACGGTCGCCGCGGCCAGCGCCTCGCCACGGCTCACGGCCGCGGGGGGGACGTCGCCCACGAGCACCAGGCGGCGCTCGGCCGGCTCATCCGCCGCCCGGGCCCCGGCGACCGGAGGGGCGTACGAGGCGAGCAGGAAGCCCTCGACGACGGCCCGCACGCCCTCGGCGCCGACGCCGTCGGCCAGGGTGGTGGCGACGTCCCCGGTGGGGCCCGCGGCGCGGGCCAGCGCGGCCCCGGCCCGGCGCAGCGCGCCCGGGGAGGAGTCCGCGACGCCCAGCACCAGCAACCGGCGGGGCGAGCCGGCGGGAGCCGGCACGGGCAGGCGGGTGCTGCGGCCGGCCTCGCCGGAGACCTCCTCCGCGGCGCACAGGGCGGCCAGGTCGACGCCGTAGCGCACGGCGGCGTCGGCGGCGCCCGGGCGCGGCTGCACGCCGTCCTCCCCCGGTGCCACCGGCACGGCGAGGACGTCGCAGCCGGTCAGGTCCGCCCCGGCCAGCGGACCGGGCACCAGGTGCACGGAGGGCGGGCTCCAGCGCCGCAGCTCGGGCTGCGCGGCACGCACGGGACCGGGGTGGGGAGTGCTCACGGGGCGTCCTGCCTGCTGTCGACGACGGGCCTTGCGACGGGTCCGCGGCACGGCGCCGCGGGTCGGGGCGCCGCGGGACGGGCACCTCGCGGCGCCCGTCCCGCGGCCGCGCTCCTCAGCCGACGACCGAGGTGATGGCCTCCCCGAGGGCACCGGCCTCGTCGGGGGTCATCTCGACGACGAGACGGCCCCCTCCTTCCAGCGGCATGCGCAGGACGATGCCGCGCCCCTCCTTGGTGACCTCCAGCGGACCGTCTCCGGTCCTCGGCTTCATGGCCGCCATCGGCGTGCGTCCTCTCTCGTGGTCCTCGTGCGCCCGCCGGTCGCGACCGGGTGCCGCGGCCGGGGTGTGTGCCTCCATCATCCCCCACGGGACCCCGTGTCGTGCGCCCGGGCACACCGGACGATCACCCGGACGCCCCGCGCGCCCCGTCACGGCGGCCAATCCGCCGGCGGGGAGAACCGCCACAGCCAGGCCGTCCACACGACCTGCAGGGCCAGCGAGGCCAGGACCCAGGCGCCCAGCGCCCCGCGGCGGCGGGGGTGCAGGCCCACCAGGCCACCCAGCGGGAACAGCAGGACGAGGTAGCGGAACAGGCTGGTGAACGGGTCCAGCACCAGCAGCAGGTACCCGACGTACGCCAGGCACCACGCGCGCAGGTCCGCGCCGAGGACGGCGGTGCGCCGGCCGAGCAGCCACGCGGTGTACGCGACGACCGCGGCCACGAGCAGCACGGGGCCGGCGACGGCGCCCAGGACGTGCTGCGACACGTCCCACCAGGGCCGCAGCCAGACGACCTCGCCGCCGCTGCGCCAGGCGCCCATCGTGGCGGTGTAGGCGTCGGCGCGGCCGGTGAGCAGCCACGCCGCTGCCGGCCACAGCAGCCCGGCCGCCCCGGAGCAGCCCAGCAGCACCAGGGCGCGCAGCGCCTCGCGCCCGCTCAGCACCGTCCCGCGGCGGTGCCCCGCCCGCGCGCGCAGCAGCAGGTGCACCAGCACCACCGCCGACAGCGGCACCGCCACCGGCCGGGTCAGCCCCAGCGCCAGGGCCACCGCACCGGCCGGCAGGTACCGCTGCCGCTGCAGCAGCAGCAGGAACGCCACGAGCAGCGCCAGCGCCGGGCCCTCGGTGTACGGCACCTGCAGCACCACCGAGGGGGGCGAGACGCAGAAGAGCACCGTCGCGCTCCACGCGCCGCGGCGGGCCGCGCCCGCCGTGCAGCGCGCCGCCAGGGCCCGGTGCAGCAGGGCGTGCACGCCCACGGCCGCGGCGGCCCCCGCCACCAGCGAGACCAGGGAACCCGCCCACGCGAACGGCAGGCCCGCGGCCACCAGCAGCCGGGCCAGCAGCGGGGCCAGCGGGTAGAAGGCCAGCTCCGACTGCACGGGGTCGCCGTCCGACCCCAGCGGCACCGCGTCGGGGTAGCCGTCCAGCGCGATGGAGCGGTACCAGGTGGCGTCCCACAGCACCAGCAGGTCCGCGTAGCCGGGGTCCTGCGGCGTCCAGTCGCTGGGCTGCTGGAAGCGCGCCACCTCGGCGAGGACGAACGCCGAGAACAGCCGCGCGAGCGCGTAGACGACCAGCACCCGCACGGCGGCCGGCAACCGCAGCCAGCGCAGCACCAGCCGCTGCCGGACCCACCGCCGCCGCACCCCGGCCCCGGCGGACCGGCTGGAGCGGGCGGGTGCCGCGGCGCGGCCCGGTGCGCTCACCGGCGCCCCTCCAGCTCGGGGCGGGCGGCGCGCAGCACCGCCTCGAAGGCGACCCGGCCCAGCAGGGCGGGCAGCGGGCCGCCGAGGGTGGCCAGCAGCGCCAGCGCGCGCGGGCGCACGAGGATCCGCTCGCTCCACTCCACCCGCGCCCGGCCGGGCCCGTCCTCGCGCACGACCAGGTCGACGACCCCGCCGAGCACGGCGCCGACCTTGCGCACCCGCACGCGCCCCTCGCGGCCGGGGGCGGGCGGGGTGCGCGAGACGACGACCATCTCGTCGTCGAGCACGAGCGGGCCCAGGCGGCTGACACCGGCGAAGCGCTCCCCCGGCTCGCCCGGCGTGCCGCCGCGGCGCTGGACCTCGGTGGCCGGCACCCACGCGCTCTGCCGCGGCCAGTCGGTGAGCACGTCGAACACGCGGCCCGGCTCGGCCCGCACGTCGGCGCGGGCGGTGAAGACGACCTCCCCCCGCCGCCGGGGGCTCAGTCCTCGGCGCTGCGCCACGCGGCGAGCTCCTCGTCGCGCTCGCGGATCTCCTCGCGCAGCCGGTCCAGGACGGCGTCGACCTCGTCCATCCGGTAGCCGCGCAGCGCCGTGGAGAAGCGCACCTCGTCCACGTCGGCGGCCAGCACCGGCCCCTCGGGCAGCCCGCGGAACGGGCGGGTGCTCGTGGCCGGCCCGAGCGCACCGCTGACCCGGCCGGTGGCGACGGCGGCGACCGCGCCCACGGCCAGCAGGACCAGCACGAGCAGCGCGATCGTCACGGCCGGTCCCCGCCGGGACCGCCGGGCAGCTCGCCGCGGCGTTCGCGGGGCAGGTCGCTGGGGTAGTCGGCGAAGGTGCCGACGATCTCCGAGCTGGGCAGCGAGACCCGCTCGCGCGGAGCCAGCTCCAGGTGGTCCAGGGCGTCGGCGGGGTCGTCGGTCCAGTGCACGACCTCGAAGACGAGGGGGCGGGCGAAGCGCCGCTCGACGAGCCCCTCCAGCCAGGTGCGCAGGCCCGCGTAGTGCCCGTCGAGGTCCAGCACGGCCAGCGGCTTGGTGTGCAGGCCGATGGTGCGCGCCACCCAGATCTCGAACAGCTCCTCCAGCGTGCCCAGCCCGCCGGGCAGCACGATGAAGGCGTCGGCGCGGGCGTCCATCTCCGCCTTGCGCTCGCGCATGTCCTCGGTGACGACGAGCTCGCTCAGCCCCTGCGGCGGCAGCTCCAGGTCCATGAGGGCCTTGGGCATGACCCCCGTGGTGCGGGCGCCGGCGGCCCGGGCGGCGGCCTCGGCCGCCCCCATGACGGAGGTCCCGCCCCCGCCGTAGACGAGGTCGTGGCCGCGCTCGCCGATGAGCCGGCCGACCTGCGCCGCGAGCTCGACGTGCCGGGCGTCGATGCCGCCGGAGGCGCTGCCGTACAGGCAGATGCTGCTCACCTCAGGCCACCTCCCCCGTGCCCAGCAGCCAGCCGCGCAGCACGGCCAGGCAGCGCTCGAGCTCGTCCACCCGGCAGCGCTCGTCGTCGGCGTGGGCGGTGGCGTTGTCGCCGGGGCCGTAGTTGACCGCGGGCACGCCGAGGGCGGAGAAGCGGGCGACGTCCGTCCAGCCGAACTTCGGCAGCGGCTCGGTGCCGGTGCGGCGCACGAACTCCGCGGCGGCCGGCAGGTGCAGGCCGGGGCGCGCGCCGTCGGCGGCGTCGGTGACGCGCACGTCGAAGCCGTCGAAGACCTCCCGCACGTGCGCCTCGGCCTGCGCGGCGGAGAACGCCGGGGCGAAGCGGTGGTTGACCGTCACGGTGCAGCGGTCGGGGATCACGTTGCCGGCGATGCCGCCGCTGATGCCCACGGCGTTCAGGCCCTCGCGGAAGAGGAGGCCCTCCACCTCCACCTCGCGCGGCCGGTACGCCGCCAGCCGCGCCAGGACGGGGGCGGCGGCGTGGATGGCGTTGCTGCCGCGCCAGGCGCGGGCGGAGTGCGCCGCCTTCCCCGTGGTGGTGACCTCCGCGCGCAGGGTGCCGTTGCAGCCGCCCTCCACCACCGCCGAGGACGGCTCCAGCAGGACCGCGAAGTCGGCGGCGAGCGCCTGCGGGGCGTTGCGCGCCAGGCGGCCCAGGCCGTTGCGGGCGGCCTCGACCTCCTCGTGGTCGTAGAAGACGAAGGTGACGTCCCGCTGCGGGGCGCGGCCGGCGGCGAGCGCGGCGGCGGTCTCGCGGGCCAGCACCAGCTGCACGGCCACTCCGCCCTTCATGTCGCAGGTGCCGCGCCCGACGAGCACGTCACCGTCGACGGGGTGCTGCTCGCGGCGCACCGGCAGGTTGGGCGGGTCGGCCAGCGGCACGGTGTCCAGGTGCCCGGCCAGCAGGACCCGCTCGGCGCGGCCCAGCCGCGTGCGGGCCACGACGGCGTCGCCGTCGCGCAGCACCTCCAGGTGCCCGCCCGGGCCGGCGAAGGAGCGCAGGGCGGCCTCCACCGCGTCGGCCAGGACGCGCTCGGCGCCGCTGACGGACTCGGTGTCGCACACCCGGCGGGTGAGCTCGACCACGTCGAGCGCGGGGTCGTCCAGGGCGGGCGCGGGGCCGGCGGGAGCGTGCTGCACGGGGGCGCTCGGGCTCGTGGCGGCGGGCGTCGGGGTCACGTCCCGAACCCTAGGCGCTGTCGGGCCGCCGGGTAGGGTCGCGGTCGTGAGCGAGCAGACCGGCACCCCCACCGACCCCTCCGGCAGCACGGCCGCCTCCCGGCGCGCGTGGGGGCACGGGCTGGCCACGGTCGCCGAGGACGGCACCGTGCTGGACGTCTGGTACCCGTTCCCCGCCCTCGGCGCGGCCTCCGCGGGCGAGGCCGGCCCCTACGGCGTGCCCGCCGAGCTCGCCTCCCTGGAGGACTCCGACCCGCACCGCCGGGTGCGCCAGCGGGTGGTCACCACGCAGATCGACCTGGACGCCCCGCCGGCGGACGCCGCCGACGCGTACCTGCGCCTGCACCTGCTCTCGCACCGGCTCGTCGCCCCGCACGGGCTGGAGGTGTCCGGGATCTTCGGCGTCCTCGCCAACGTGGTGTGGACCAACCACGGCCCGTGCGCGGTGGCCGACTTCGAGCGCACCCGGCTGGCGCTGCGCGCCAACGTCGGCCCGGTGACCGTGCTGGGCATCGACAAGTTCCCCCGCATGACCGACTACGTCACCCCGACCGGGGTGCGCATCGCCGACGCCGACCGCGTGCGGCTGGGCGCGCACCTGGCCCCCGGCACGACCGTCATGCACGAGGGGTTCGTGAACTTCAACGCCGGCACGCTGGGCACCTCGATGGTCGAGGGGCGCATCTCCGCGGGCGTCGTGGTGGGCGACGGCTCCGACGTCGGCGGTGGCGCCTCGATCATGGGCACCCTCTCCGGGGGCGGCAAGGAGGTCGTCTCCATCGGCCGGCGCACCCTGCTGGGGGCGAACTCCGGCACGGGCATCGCGCTGGGCGACGACTGCGTCGTGGAGGCCGGCACGTACGTGACGGCCGGCACGAAGGTCACCGTCCTGGACGAGGCCGGCGCCGCGCAGCGCACCGTCGCCGCGCGCAGCCTGTCGGGCGCGTCCGGGCTGCTGTTCCGCCGCAACTCCGTCACGGGCGCCGTCGAGGCGCTGGCGCGGCGGGGCGTGCGGGTGGAGCTCAACGCCGCGCTGCACGCCAACTGACGGCGGTGCCCGCCCGAGGTCCCGCACCGCGGCGGCTGCCGCGCTCGGCGGCGGCGGCGAACCGCCGTGCCCGTCGCCTGCGGCCCCTGGTGGCCGCGGGGGCGGCGCTCACCGTCCTCACCGCCGGTGCGGTGTGGCTGGTGCGCGACGAGGACGCGCCGGTGGTGCGCCAGCGCTGCACCGCGACGGTGGACGGGGAGTCCACGTCGCTGTCGCCCGAGCAGGCCCGGCACGCCGCCACGGTCGTGGGGATCGCGGTGCGCCGCGGGCTGCCGGCCCGCGCCGCGACCATCGGGATCGCCACGGTGATCCAGGAGTCGGGCCTGCGCAACCTCGACCACGGCGACCGCGACTCCCTGGGCCTGTTCCAGCAGCGCCCCTCGCAGGGCTGGGGGACGCCCGAGCAGGTGCAGGACCCGGTGTTCGCCACGAACGCGTTCTACGACGTGCTGGTGGAGGTCGACGGCTACCGCGAGCTGGAGGTCACCGACGCCGCGCAGCGGGTGCAGCGCAGCGGGTTCCCGCTGGCGTACGGCGACCACGAGCCGGAGGCGCGCCTGGTGGCCTCGGCGCTGACCGGGTACACCCCGGGGGGTTTCACCTGCCGGTTGCGGCAGGCGGAACCGGACGCGCAGATCGGCACGGACGACCAGCCCTCGCTGGCCGCGCAGCGCCTGCGGGAGGCGATGGGCACCGAGGTCGTGCAGGGGGAACCGCGGGTGGTGCCCGGCACGAACGGCAAGGCGCTGGAGTACGCCCTGGACGGCGAGGACGCCTCCCGGCTGGCGTGGGCGGCGGCGGGCTGGGCGGTGGCCTCGGCCGCCGAGCACGCCGTGGTGGAGGTCAGCGTCGAGGGCAGCACGTGGCAGCGCGAGCACTCCGGGCGCGGGTGGGTGCCGGCGGACACGGGCGTGCCCGCCGGCAGCGTGCGGGTGCGCGTGGCCTGACGCGCACCCGCGACGGGGTCAGCGGCCGGGGACGTCCACGTAGTCGCGCGCGCCCTCACCGACGTACACCTGGCGGGGACGGCCGATCTTGGTGGCCGGGTCGTTGATCATCTCGCGCCACTGGGCGATCCAGCCGGGCAGGCGCCCCAGGGCGAACAGGACGGTGAACATCTTCGTCGGGAAACCCATCGCCTTGTAGATGAGCCCGGTGTAGAAGTCCACGTTCGGGTAGAGCTTGCGCTCGACGAAGTAGTCGTCGGACAGCGCGATCTCCTCCAGGCGCATCGCGATGTCCAGGAGCTCGTCGCGCTTGCCCAGCTGGGACAGGACCTGGTCGGCGGTCTTCTTCACGATGGCCGCGCGCGGGTCGTAGTTCTTGTACACCCGGTGGCCGAAGCCCATCAGGCGCACGCCCTGCTCCTTGTTCTTCACGCGCGACACGAAGGTGTCGACGTCGTCGTCGGAGTCGCGGATGGACTCCAGCATGTCCAGGACCGCGGAGTTGGCACCGCCGTGCAGCGGTCCGGACAGGGCGTGGATGCCTGCCGAGACGGAGGCGAAGAGGTTCGCCTGCCCGGAGCCGACGAGGCGGACGGTGGAGGTGGAGCAGTTCTGCTCGTGGTCGGCGTGCAGGATCAGCAGCTGGTCCAGGGCCCGCACCAGCACCGGGTCGATCTCGTAGGACTCGGCGGGGTTGCCGAAGGCCATGCGGGTGAAGTTCTCCACCAGGCCGAGTCGGTTGTCCGGGTAGAGCAGCGGCTGGCCCAGCGACTTGCGGTGCGCGTAGGCGGCGATGGTCGGCAGCTTCGCCATGAGGCGGATCGTGGACAGCTCCACCTGCTCGACGTCGAACGGGTTCAGGCTGTTGGGGTAGAAGGTCGACAGCGCGCTGACGGCGCTGGACAGCACCGGCATCGGGTGCGCGTCGCGGGGGAAGGCGTCGAAGAACCGCTTGAGGTCCTCGTGCAGCAGGGTGTGGCGCTGGATCCGCTCGGTGAAGGCGGTGAGCTGCTCGGCGGTGGGCAGTTCGCCGTAGATCAGCAGGTAGCTGGTCTCGATGAACGAGGACTTCTCCGCCAGCTGCTCGATCGGGTAGCCGCGGTAGCGCAGGACGCCGGCGTCGCCGTCGATGTAGGTGATGGCCGAGGCGCAGGACGCGGTGTTGGTGAAGCCGGAGTCGAGGGTGACGAGCCCGGTCTCCTTGAGCAGGCTGGAGATGCCGAAGCCGGAGGCGCCCTCGGTGGCCGGGGTCACCGGGAGGTCGAGGTCGCCACCTGCGTGCTTCAGCGTCACGGAGTCCACCATGCGGCTGACCGTACTCGCCCGCGCGCGCCGCCCCCAACACCGGGGGCGGCGCAGCACGGGATGGCCTTCGTCACACCGTCTCCACGCCTCCTGCGCGGTCCGGGCGCACCCGGGCCCCGCTCAGCCGAGGTCGGCCAGGCGCTGCGGCACCTGCGCGACGCGCTCGTCGGTGGCGGTGAGCGCCACCCGGACGTGCTGCGCGCCGGCCGGGCCGTAGAAGTCGCCGGGCGCGACCAGCACGCCGCGCCGGGCGAGCAGGTCCACCGTCGCCCGCGCCCCCTCCCCCCGGGTGCACCACAGGTACAGACCGGCGCCGGAGGCGTCCACGCGGAAGCCCGCGCCCTCCAGCGCCCCGCGCAGCACCTCGCGGCGGGCGCGGTAGCGCTCGCGCTGGGCGTCGACGTGGGCGTCGTCGGCCAGGGCCGCGGCCAGGGCGGCCTGCACGGGCCACGGCACGATCATCCCGGCGTGCTTGCGCACCTCCAGCAGCTCGCGCACCAGGGCGACGTCCCCCGCGGCGAACGCGGCGCGGTACCCGGCGAGGTTGGACTGCTTGGAGGTCGAGTACACCGCCAGCAGCCCGGTGGTGTCCCCGCCGGTGACGCGCGGGTCCAGCACGGAGGGCACCACGGCGCCGCGGGAGGCGTCGTGCGCGGCGTCCCAGCCCAGTTCGGCGTAGCACTCGTCGCTGGCGACGACGGCGCCGTGCTCGCGGGCCCAGGCCACCAGGCGCGCCAGCTCGTCCACGTCCAGGACGGCGCCGGTGGGGTTCGAGGGGGAGTTCAGCCACAGCAGCCGCACCCGGTGGCCGGCGCGGCGGGCCTCCTCCAGGGCGTCCACGCCCCCGCCGCCCAGGTCGACGGGCACGGGCGTCGCCCCGGCGAGGCGGGCGCCGACGTCGTACGTCGGGTAGGCCACCGCGGGGTGGGCCACGGCGTCGCCGGCCCCCAGGCCCAGCAGGAACGGCAGCCAGGCCACCAGCTCCTTGGAGCCGACGGTGGGCAGTACGCCGTCGGGGTCCAGTCCGGGCACGCCGCGGCGGCGGGCGAACCACGCCGCCACCGTCCCGCGCAGCGCCGGGGTGCCCCACGTGAGCGGGTAGCCCGGGGCGTCGGCGGCCGCCCGCAGCGCCTGGGCCACCACCTCGGGGGTGGGGTCGACCGGGGTGCCGACGGAGAGGTCGACGATGCCGCCGGGGTGGCTCGCGGCCAGCGCCTTGGCGCCGGCCAGCGAGTCCCAGGGGAAGTCCGGCAGCGCCGCGCCGCGCCCGCGGCGCGCGACCGCCGGCGCGCTCAGTGCTCCCCGCCCTGCGGCGGCAGCGCGGCCACCACCGGGTGGTCGGCGTGGATCAGGCCCACCTTCGCCGCACCACCGGGCGAGCCGACGGTCTCGAAGAACTCGACGTTGGCCGCGGTGAACGCCGACCACTGCTCGGGCACGTCGTCCTCGTAGTAGATCGCCTCCACCGGGCACACCGGCTCGCAGGCACCGCAGTCGACGCACTCGTCGGGCTGGATGTACAGCGAGCGCTCGCCCTCGTAGATGCAGTCGACGGGGCACTCCTCGATGCAGGCCTTGTCCTTGAGGTCCACGCAAGGCTGTGCGATGACGTAGGTCACGGGTGTCCTCCTCCTCCGGCGCAACGGTCCGCCGGACGCGTCCTCCTAGTATCGCGGACGCCGCCGGTGCTCGCCGTCGGGGAGCGCGAGGAGGGTCCGGTGGACGCGGTCGAGGGCGCGGCGGGGCTGGCGCACGTGCTGCGCGAGCACGAGCTCGTGGTGGGCGCGCGGGTGGTGCTGCGCCACCGCCTGCCCGACGGCTCGGCGAGCGACGCCCTGGGCGAGCTGGTCGCCGCGGACGAGGCGTCCCTGGTGGTGGCGACCCGCCGCGGCGAGGTGCGGGTGCGCCGCGGCGACGTGCTGGCGGGCAAGGCGGTGCCGCCGCCGCCGCGCCGGCGCGGCGCCCCGCACGAGGCGCTCAGCACCGACGAGCTGGAGGCCGTGGTGGCCGAGCACTGGCGCCCCGACGAGCGGGTGGACCTGGGCGGCTGGCGGTTGCGGGCGGCGGGCGGCTTCACCGGCCGGGCGAACTCGGCCCTGGCGATCGGCTCGCCGGGGGTGCCGCTGCACGAGGCCGTGGCGGCGGTGGAGGGCTTCTACCGCCGGCGGGGGCTGCCGCCCCGGGTGGCCGTCCCGCACGCCGCGCACGTCGACCCGGACGAGCCCGCCCTCGCGCGCGAGCTGGCCGGTCGCGGCTGGGGCGTGGACACGCCGACCCTGGTGATGACCGCGGCGCTGGCCGCGCTGCCCGGCGCGGCCGGGGTGCCGCTGCCGGTCGGGTGCTCGGTGGCGAGCGCGCCGGAGCCGGACGCCGCGTGGCTGGAGCGCTACCACTACCGCGGCACCACGGCGGTCCCGCCGGCCGGGCGGCGCGTGCTGGTCTCCGCCGACGCGCAGGTGTTCGTGCGCGTGCTCGACGGCGGCGGCGGGACGGTCGCCGTGGCGCGCGGCTCGGCGAGCCCGGGCTGGGTGGGGCTCACGGCCGTGGAGGTCGCCCCGTCCCACCGGCGGCGCGGCCTGGCCCGGCGGCTGCTCGCGGAGGTCGCCGACTGGGGCCGGGCGCGCGGGGCGGTCTCGGCGTGCCTGCAGGTGGCGGCGGCGAACACCGGCGCCCGGGCCCTTTACGGGGCCGCGGGGTTCTCGGTGCACCACGCCTACCACTACCGGGTGCAGCACCACGGGTGACCCGCAGGAGCCTCAGGTCGCGGGTGCCGCGGGCTCGTCGGGCACGTGCGGCGGCACCCGGTGCGGGCCCGCCCCGACGGGGCGGGGGCGGTCCTGGGGGTGCAGGCGCACGGCGACGAGGGCCACGTCGTCCTCGCCGCGCTCGGGCAGCAGCCGCTCCAGGACGCCGTCGCACAGGCCGTCCAGGTCCTCCCCCGCCAGCTCGGCGATCGCCTCGCGCAGCCGCAGCAGGCCCTCGTCGTAGTCCTGGCCGCGTCGTTCCACCAGCCCGTCGGTGTACAGCAGGACCGTCGAGCCGCGGTCCAGCGCGACCTCCTCGTCGATGCGCGGCAGGTGCGGGTCGATGCCCAGCAGCAGGTCGTGCCGCAGGCCCGTCAGGGCGGTCACGGTGCCGTCGGGGGTCAGCAGCATCGGCGCGGGGTGCCCGGCGTTGGACCAGCGCAACCGGGTCACGCCGCGCTCGCGCTCGTCGAGGCCCTGCTCCAGGCGCGCCACCACCGCGGTGGCGGTCATCCCGACGGTCAGGCCCTCCATCGCCGCGTCCAGGCCGGACAGCACGGCCGCGGGGGCCCCGCCGCTGAAGTAGGCGATGCCGCGCAGCAGGGAACGCACCTGGCCCATCGCGGCGGCCGCGTCGATGTCGTGGCCCATGACGTCGCCGATGACCAGGACGGTGGCGCCGTCGCGCTGCATGAACGCGTCGTACCAGTCTCCGCCGACCTGGGCGGCCCGCGCGGCGGGGCGGTAGCGCACCGCGATCTGCAGGTGGTCCGGCTGCACCGGTGCGGTGAGCAGGCTGTGCTGCAGGCCCTCGGCGATGCGCTGCTGCTGGCCGTACAGGCGGGCGTTGTCCAGCGCCAGGCCCGCCCGGTCGGCGACCTCGCTGGCGGTCAGCAGGTCCTGGTCGCTGAAGTCGCCCGATGCCGCACCGCGCAGCAGGGTCACCAGCCCCACGGTGCGCCCGCGCGCGCGCAGCGGCAGCACCTGCCCGCTCTCCGGGGCCAGCTGCACCAGCAGGTCGCGCGCCTCACCGCTGAGCAGGGCAGCGATGGCCCCGGTGGCGCCGGAGGGCACCAGGACCGGGCGGTTGGTGCGCAGCGCCCGGTGCAGGAAGGAGGTGGGTGAGTTGATCGAGCCCAGCCGGACCTCGCGGTAGCGCTGGACCAGCGGGCGCATCTCCTCCTGCGCGTGCCAGGCTCCGATGTCGCGCAGGGCACCCCCCTCGTCGACGAGGGTGACGAGGCACCAGTCCGCCAGCGCCGGCACCAGGTGCTGGGCCAGGCGGGCGACCGCCTCCTCGGCGTCCAGGGTCGCGCTGAGGTCCGCGCTGACCCGTGCCAGCAGCTGCAGGCGCTCGGCGGTGCGCTCGGCGGCCGCCTGCGCCCGCCGAGCCTCGAGCCGGGCCTGCTCGGCGGCCCGCAGGGCCTCCTGCGCCGCCGCCCGCTCGGTCTCGGCCTGCTGCTGCGCGGCCTTGCGCGCGGTGACGTCCAGGAAGTACACCGACAGCCCGTCCGGGTCGCGCCAGGCACGCACCTCGTACCAGCGGTCCAGGGGCGCGGGGTAGTACGCCTCGAAGTTCACCTGCTCGCCCGTGGTCATCGCGCGGCGGTACTGCTCCTCGAACTGCGAGCCCACCGCGTCGGGGAACAGCTCCCACACGTTGCCGCCGAGCAGCTGCTCGCGCGGGCGCTGCAGCACCCGCTCCGCCTCGGCGTTGACGTAGCTGAAGCGCCAGTCGCGGTCCAGGGAGCAGAACGCCGACGACATCGCCTCCAGCACCCGCGACACGCGGGCGTCCTCGCGCCGCTCGGCGGTGGTGTCGTACACCGCGCCCAGCAGGTGCGACGAGCGCCCGTCGGCGTCGACCAGCGCCTCCCCGCGCGCCTTGACCCACCGGGTGTCCCCGTCGGGCAGGACGAGGCGGTACTCGGCCTCGAAGGTGGCACCGGTGCGCACGGCCTCGGCCAGCAGCCGCCGGACCCGTTCCAGGTCGTCGGGGTGGACGCGGTCCTCGAAGGCGCCCATGGTGCCGTCGAAGTCGCCGGCGCCGTAGCCGAACAGCTCCAGGACCCGCTCGTCCCAGGTCAGGACGTCGGCGCGCAGGTCCCAGGCGAAGCTGCCGACCCCGCCGGCGGCGATCGCCAGCTGCCAGCGCAGCCGGTCGGTCTCGTACTGGAGCGACAGCGCCGACAGCTCGAGCTCCGCGATCGCCGCCTCGGCCAGGTCGACCAGCACGGCGACGTCACTGGTCGCCCACTGGCGCGGGGCGGGGTCGAAGACGCACAGCGCACCGACGACGTGACCGTCCTGACCCACCAGCGGGACACCCAGGTAGGCACCCACCGCGCCACTGGTCACCGGCGGCAGCGCGGCGACCCGCGCGTCGGCGGCGGCGTCGGTCACGACCAGCGGCTCCGCGCCGGCGGCCGTCACCGTGCACAGCGACTCCGCCAGCGGGCCGGTGCTCCCCAGCAGGGCGGGGTCCTGACCGGCCAGGGCGCTGACGGTCTGCACGTCGGTCAGCAGCGAGACCTGCGAGGCCTGCGCCGAGAGCAGGCGCGCCGCCAGCTCGGCCAGCCGCTGCAGCGCCGGGTTCGCCGGGGCGCCGACGAGCCGTCGAGCGGCCTGGAGCCTCTCGGCGGCCGGGGCACCGCCCCTCGAGGCGTCCTCGCCCCCCGGCACGGGTGCTGCGACCACTGCACGCCCTCGACTCCAGCGCTGCACCGCGTGCAGCTGCACCGACAGGTGTGGCGGTGCGCTGCGGTGAGCGCCACCGCCCGTGCCGACCTTACGGCAGCACCCGAGCGGCCCGCGCTTGCCGCCACCCCGCCGGGGCGGCACAGTGGCCGTGCCGGGCGACCGGGCCCACGCAGGCTCCGCAGTACCAGTGAGCGATCACCCCGGTGGTCGAGCGGGAAGAGGATCGATGGCCCAGCTCGTCCTGGAGCCCCAGCTCTCCGCCGTGTGCACCGCCCGGCACTGGGTCAGCGACGTGATCGCCCGGTGGTGCGCGACGTCGGGGCCGCGGGTCGACGGGGACCTCGTCGAGCTGCTGACCTCCGAGGTGGTCGCCAACGCGGTGCGCCACGGCCGGGGACCGGTCACCGTCGAGGTGGCGTGCGTCGAGGAGCACGTGTGCGTCGCCGTCACCGACGCCGGCCCCGACGTCCCCGTGGTCCGCCGCGTGGGACCGGAGGCCACCGGCGGGCGCGGCATGGCCCTGACCGACCTCCTCGCCACCCGGTGGGGCGTGCGGGCCGCGCAGCCCCCGGCGAGCGGCAAGACGGTGTGGTTCCAGCTGGCCGGCGGCACCTGAGCGCCGACGGGCCCGGCGACGTCCCCCACATCACGCCCTCGAGCGGGAAATACCCCCGCGGGGTAGGGCGTTCCGTCATCGAACGCGCCACGACCCGCCGGGCCCCGGCGCTCCCGCCCCGAGGAGGATCCGTGATCCAGGACATCCAGCTCACCAGCGGCCCGACCGCGGTCACCGGCAGCGGCTGCGCCTGCTGCACCCCGGCCGACGGGGCGGCGACCAGCACGCGCAGCGGCGCGGTCGGCAGCGACGGCGTGCGCTCGAGCTACGGCGTGGCCGGGATGACCTGCGGCCACTGCGTGGCCGCCGTGCGCGGGGAGCTCAGCGCCCTGGCCGGTATCACCGACGTCGAGGTCGACCTCGTCGCCGGCGGCACCTCGACGGTGACCATCACCGCCACCGCCCCGCTGGAGCAGGCGGCCGTGGCCGCCGCCGTCGACGAAGCCGGCTACGCGCTGGCTGCTCCGCCCCGCTGACATGCCCCGCTGACGTGCACCACTGACGTCCACGACTGACCGCCGCTGACCTCCGCCACCGTCTCGATGCCCTCGAGGAGGCTGTGATGTCCCACGACCACACCGGTCCGCACACCAGCGCGCACACCACCGGCTCGCCGGCCGCCCAGCACCAGCAGGCGGACGGCCTCAGCGTCCACCGCACCGGCGCCGGCCAGGAGGCCCACGCCGACCACGAGGACCACGAGGACCACGAGGACCACGAGGACCACAGCGGGCACAGTTCGATGCGTGGTGCGACGTCGTGGGCGATGGCTGCCCAAGCCACGCTGCACTGCCTGACCGGCTGCGCCGTCGGCGAGGTCCTGGGCATGGTCATCGGCACCGCGCTGGGCTGGGGCGCGGTGGCCACCATCGCCCTGGCGGTCGCTCTCGCCTTCGTCTTCGGCTACGCGCTGACCATGCGGGGCGTGCTCAAGGCCGGCGTGGACTTCCGCACCGCGCTGAAGGTCGCCCTGGCCGCTGACACCGTCTCCATCGCCGTCATGGAGGTCATCGACAACACCGCCATGGTCGCCATCCCCGGCGCCATGCACGCCGGCGTGGCCAGCTGGGTCTTCTGGGCCTCCCTGGCCGGCGCCCTGGCCCTGGCCTTCGTGATCACCACGCCGGTCAACCGGTGGATGATCTCCCGCGGCAAGGGCCACGCCGTGGTCCACGCCTACCACCACTGAGCACCGCAGGCCCGGACCCGCCGGTGCCGTCACGGCACTGACCGGGGTCGGCACGCTCCGAGCCGAGGAGGATCGATGACTGCACACTCCCGCAGGCGAAGCCGGTCCCTGCTGCGGACCGCTGCGCTCAGCGCCGCGGTCCTGCTGGCCGGTTGCGCCGGTGCCGAACCCGCAGCCGTGCAGCACCGCGGCGGTGACTCTGAGCGCAGTGACAGTGAACGCGGTGAGGGTGGGCACGCCGCTGCCGCCGCTGCTGCCACCGCCTTGCCCAGTGCTCACGTGCACGGCGTGGCCGTCGACCCCGCCGACGGCCGGGTGCACCTGGCCACCCACGACGGGCTCTTCCGCTACGAGGAGACCGGCCCGGTGCAAGTGGGGCCCGCCATCGACCTGATGGGCTTCACCGTCGCCGGCCCGGACCACTTCTACGCCTCGGGCCACCCCGGTCCCGGCGTGGACCTGCCCGATCCGGTGGGTCTGATCGAGTCCACCGACGGCGGGCGCACCTGGCAGGTGCTCTCACGGCAGGGGCACTCGGACTTCCACGCCCTGGCAGCCTCCGACGCCGGCGTCGTCGGCTTCGACGGCGCTCTGCGCTCGACTCCCGACGGGACGACGTGGCACGTCCTGGACGCTCCCGTCGAACCGCACGACCTGGCCGCCTCCCCCGACGGGGCCGTGCTGATCGGAACCAGCGAGACCGGCCCGGTCCGCTCCACCGACGCCGGGCGCACCTGGTCGGCGATCGAGGAGGCGCCGCTGCTGCAGCTGGTGGACTTCGCCGGTGGCACCACCGTCGCGGGGGTGAGCCCGGACGGGACGGTGGCGCTGAGCACCGACGCCGGCGCGACGTGGAGCACACGGGGGCGGGTCCCAGGAGCACCGCAGGCGGTGGGCGCCGACCTGCAGCCCGACGGCACAGCACGGGTCCTGGTGGTCACCGACGCAGGCGTCCACGACTCCCGCGACGGCGGGGTGAGCTTCAGCCCGCTCCCCGCCTGAGGACGAGGCCGAGGGGGACGAGGCCGACGGGGGCGAGGGCGAGGCGACCGGCCGCCGCAGCGGGGCGCAGCGGCGCGCTGCGGCGGCCGGTCGCGCCGGTCAGTCGTCCTCGGCGCCGCCGGCACCGGCCAGGACCGCCAGGCTGCGCAGGCAGTGCTCCAGCAGCGGCTCGGGGAAGCCGTCCGCCAGGCGGTAGTAGACGACGCGGCCCTGCTTGCGCCGGCTGACCAGCCCGGCGGTGCGCAGCACCCGCAGCGCGTAGCCGACGGCGTCCTCGCCCAGGCCCAGCGCCAGGGCCATGTCCCCGACGCACAGCTCCTCGACCAGGTCCAGCGCGTACAGCACCCGCGCCCGGGTCGGGTCGCTGATCAGGCTCAGCACCGCGGTCAGCCGTGCGATGTCGTCGGCCGCCGGTACGCGGCTGCGGGCCCGCGCGACCCGCTGCGGGTCGACGGGGTGGCTGTGATCGCTCTGCTCGCTCACCCTCCCATCCTTCCCCGACGTCGACCGGTTACCCGTACGGGTCTGCGGGTACGCAGCCCTCGGGCCTGTGCTTCCCCAGGCGGCGTGACGCCGTCGGCGCAGGGCCCGGGAACGGAGGAGACCATGAGCACCGTCAGCGACATGATCAACACCTACCCCCAGGACCTCGGCGGGGTGGACCGCGAGAAGCTCGTCGCCTGCATCGAGGCGTGCTTCGAGTGCGCGCAGACCTGCACCGCCTGCGCCGACGCGTGCCTGAGCGAGGACATGGTCGCCGAGCTGACCAAGTGCATCCGCACCAACCTGGACTGCGCCGACGTCTGCGAGACCACCGGCAAGGTCCTCTCCCGGCACACCGGCTACGACGCCAACGTCACCCGTGCGATCGTCCAGGCGTGCGCCGCCGCCTGCAAGGCGTGCGGGGACGAGTGCGCCTCGCACGCCGGGATGCACGAGCACTGCCGCATCTGCGCCGAGGCCTGCCGTCGCTGCGAGGCCGCCTGCGACGAGCTGCTCGCCACCCTGGGCTGAGCAGGACCCGCGACGGCTCGCCGGCACCGCGCCGGGCGCGCTGCTCGACGCGGTGCCGGCCCGCCCCCTCCACAGGCGGCGCACACGCAGCTGCTGGGCGGTGCTCACGGCCCTCAGCGACGGTGGAGGACATGCAGGCACCCACGTTCTCCCGCCGCGCCGCCCTGGCCGGCACCCTCGGCCTCGTGGCCGTGGGCGCCGCCGCGTGCGGCTCCGACGACACCACGGCCAGCTCCTCGTCGAGCACGTCGGCGAGCTCGAGCGCCACGACCTCCTCGGCCGCGAGCTCGGAGGTGCCCGACCTGGAGACCCTGGTCGCCGAGGTCACCGACAAGTTCACCCAGGAGACCTACACCGACACCCAGACCGGGCTCAGCGTGCCCTACAACCTCTTCATCCCCACCGACTACGACGCCTCCCAGACCTACCCGATGGTGCTCTACATCCCCGACTCCAGCCTCGTCGGGCAGGACGTGAGCGCACCCCTGTCGCAGTACGGCGCCCTGATCTGGGCCAGCGACGCCGAACAGGCCAAGCACGCCAGCATCGTCGTGGTCCCGGAGTACCCCGAGGTCATCATCGACGACCACGACGCCTTCACCACCACCGACTACGTCGCGCTGACCCCGCGCCTGCTCGCCGACGTCAAGAGCCGCTACAGCGTCGACGAGGCCCGCGTGTACGGCACGGGGCAGTCGATGGGCTGCATGACGGTGATGTACCTGGCCGCGAAGGACCCCGAGCTGTTCGCCGCCGAGCTGTTCGTCTCCGGGCAGTGGGACATCACCGAGCTGCAGAACCTGACGCAGGAGAAGTTCTTCTCCATCGCCGCCGGCGGCGACGAGAAGGCCTCCGCCGGGCAGGCGGAGGTGCAGGCGATGCTCACCGACGCCGGTGTCTCCTTCCAGGCCGCGACCTGGGACGCGACGTGGTCGGCGCAGGAGCTCTCCGACGCGGCCGCCGAGCTGTTCGCCGCCGGCGACGAGATCAACTTCGCCACCTTCGAGACCGGCACCGTGCTGGAGGCTGCCGGCTCGACCACGAGCTCGGCGTCCTCGGCCGCGGCGGGCAGCGGCACCCCGCCGGCGGGCTCGACCCCGCCCGCGGGGATGACGCCCCCGGCGGACGGCAGCGGCGGCACCCCGCCGGCGGGCATGACCCCGCCCTCCGGCGCGGGCTCGGCCGGCGGGGCGGGCACCTCCTCCGAGCACATGGCCTCCTTCGAGCCGGCCTACAAGGTCACCGCGCTGCGCGACTGGCTGTTCCAGCAGAGCGCGGCCTGACGCGACGCGCGGGACCCCGGGACCCGGCCGGGTCCCGGGGTCCCGCGCGTCGCGTCAGGCCGCGCTCTGCTGGAACAGCCAGTCGCGCAGCGCGGTGACCTTGTAGGCCGGCTCGAAGGAGGCCATGTGCTCGGAGGAGGTGCCCGCCCCGCCGGCCGAGCCCGCGCCGGAGGGCGGGGTCATGCCCGCCGGCGGGGTGCCGCCGCTGCCGTCCGCCGGGGGCGTCATCCCCGCGGGCGGGGTCGAGCCCGCCGGCGGGGTGCCGCTGCCCGCCGCGGCCGAGGACGCCGAGCTCGTGGTCGAGCCGGCAGCCTCCAGCACGGTGCCGGTCTCGAAGGTGGCGAAGTTGATCTCGTCGCCGGCGGCGAACAGCTCGGCGGCCGCGTCGGAGAGCTCCTGCGCCGACCACGTCGCGTCCCAGGTCGCGGCCTGGAAGGAGACACCGGCGTCGGTGAGCATCGCCTGCACCTCCGCCTGCCCGGCGGAGGCCTTCTCGTCGCCGCCGGCGGCGATGGAGAAGAACTTCTCCTGCGTCAGGTTCTGCAGCTCGGTGATGTCCCACTGCCCGGAGACGAACAGCTCGGCGGCGAACAGCTCGGGGTCCTTCGCGGCCAGGTACATCACCGTCATGCAGCCCATCGACTGCCCCGTGCCGTACACGCGGGCCTCGTCGACGCTGTAGCGGCTCTTGACGTCGGCGAGCAGGCGCGGGGTCAGCGCGACGTAGTCGGTGGTGGTGAAGGCGTCGTGGTCGTCGATGATGACCTCGGGGTACTCCGGGACCACGACGATGCTGGCGTGCTTGGCCTGTTCGGCGTCGCTGGCCCAGATCAGGGCGCCGTACTGCGACAGGGGTGCGCTCACGTCCTGCCCGACGAGGCTGGAGTCGGGGATGTAGAGCACCATCGGGTAGGTCTGGGAGGCGTCGTAGTCGGTGGGGATGAAGAGGTTGTAGGGCACGCTGAGCCCGGTCTGGGTGTCGGTGTAGGTCTCCTGGGTGAACTTGTCGGTGACCTCGGCGACCAGGGTCTCCAGGTCGGGCACCTCCGAGCTCGCGGCCGAGGAGGTCGTGGCGCTCGAGCTCGCCGACGTGCTCGACGAGGAGCTGGCCGTGGTGTCGTCGGAGCCGCACGCGGCGGCGCCCACGGCCACGAGGCCGAGGGTGCCGGCCAGGGCGGCGCGGCGGGAGAACGTGGGTGCCTGCATGTCCTCCACCGTCGCTGAGGGCCGTGAGCACCGCCCAGCAGCTGCGTGTGCGCCGCCTGTGGAGGGGGCGGGCCGGCACCGCGTCGAGCAGCGCGCCCGGCGCGGTGCCGGCGAGCCGTCGCGGGTCCTGCTCAGCCCAGGGTGGCGAGCAGCTCGTCGCAGGCGGCCTCGCAGCGACGGCAGGCCTCGGCGCAGATGCGGCAGTGCTCGTGCATCCCGGCGTGCGAGGCGCACTCGTCCCCGCACGCCTTGCAGGCGGCGGCGCACGCCTGGACGATCGCACGGGTGACGTTGGCGTCGTAGCCGGTGTGCCGGGAGAGGACCTTGCCGGTGGTCTCGCAGACGTCGGCGCAGTCCAGGTTGGTGCGGATGCACTTGGTCAGCTCGGCGACCATGTCCTCGCTCAGGCACGCGTCGGCGCAGGCGGTGCAGGTCTGCGCGCACTCGAAGCACGCCTCGATGCAGGCGACGAGCTTCTCGCGGTCCACCCCGCCGAGGTCCTGGGGGTAGGTGTTGATCATGTCGCTGACGGTGCTCATGGTCTCCTCCGTTCCCGGGCCCTGCGCCGACGGCGTCACGCCGCCTGGGGAAGCACAGGCCCGAGGGCTGCGTACCCGCAGACCCGTACGGGTAACCGGTCGACGTCGGGGAAGGATGGGAGGGTGAGCGAGCAGAGCGATCACAGCCACCCCGTCGACCCGCAGCGGGTCGCGCGGGCCCGCAGCCGCGTACCGGCGGCCGACGACATCGCACGGCTGACCGCGGTGCTGAGCCTGATCAGCGACCCGACCCGGGCGCGGGTGCTGTACGCGCTGGACCTGGTCGAGGAGCTGTGCGTCGGGGACATGGCCCTGGCGCTGGGCCTGGGCGAGGACGCCGTCGGCTACGCGCTGCGGGTGCTGCGCACCGCCGGGCTGGTCAGCCGGCGCAAGCAGGGCCGCGTCGTCTACTACCGCCTGGCGGACGGCTTCCCCGAGCCGCTGCTGGAGCACTGCCTGCGCAGCCTGGCGGTCCTGGCCGGTGCCGGCGGCGCCGAGGACGACTGACCGGCGCGACCGGCCGCCGCAGCGCGCCGCTGCGCCCCGCTGCGGCGGCCGGTCGCCTCGCCCTCGCCCCCGTCGGCCTCGTCCCCCTCGGCCTCGTCCTCAGGCGGGGAGCGGGCTGAAGCTCACCCCGCCGTCGCGGGAGTCGTGGACGCCTGCGTCGGTGACCACCAGGACCCGTGCTGTGCCGTCGGGCTGCAGGTCGGCGCCCACCGCCTGCGGTGCTCCTGGGACCCGCCCCCGTGTGCTCCACGTCGCGCCGGCGTCGGTGCTCAGCGCCACCGTCCCGTCCGGGCTCACCCCCGCGACGGTGGTGCCACCGGCGAAGTCCACCAGCTGCAGCAGCGGCGCCTCCTCGATCGCCGACCAGGTGCGCCCGGCGTCGGTGGAGCGGACCGGGCCGGTCTCGCTGGTTCCGATCAGCACGGCCCCGTCGGGGGAGGCGGCCAGGTCGTGCGGTTCGACGGGAGCGTCCAGGACGTGCCACGTCGTCCCGTCGGGAGTCGAGCGCAGAGCGCCGTCGAAGCCGACGACGCCGGCGTCGGAGGCTGCCAGGGCGTGGAAGTCCGAGTGCCCCTGCCGTGAGAGCACCTGCCAGGTGCGCCCGCCGTCGGTGGACTCGATCAGACCCACCGGATCGGGCAGGTCCACGCCGGGACCGGGGTGGCCCGAGGCGTAGAAGTGGTCCGGGCCGGCGACGGTGAAGCCCATCAGGTCGATGGCGGGCCCCACTTGCACCGGGCCGGTCTCCTCGTAGCGGAAGAGCCCGTCGTGGGTGGCCAGGTGCACCCGGCCGTCGGCGGGGTCGACGGCCACGCCGTGCACGTGAGCACTGGGCAAGGCGGTGGCAGCAGCGGCGGCAGCGGCGTGCCCACCCTCACCGCGTTCACTGTCACTGCGCTCAGAGTCACCGCCGCGGTGCTGCACGGCTGCGGGTTCGGCACCGGCGCAACCGGCCAGCAGGACCGCGGCGCTGAGCGCAGCGGTCCGCAGCAGGGACCGGCTTCGCCTGCGGGAGTGTGCAGTCATCGATCCTCCTCGGCTCGGAGCGTGCCGACCCCGGTCAGTGCCGTGACGGCACCGGCGGGTCCGGGCCTGCGGTGCTCAGTGGTGGTAGGCGTGGACCACGGCGTGGCCCTTGCCGCGGGAGATCATCCACCGGTTGACCGGCGTGGTGATCACGAAGGCCAGGGCCAGGGCGCCGGCCAGGGAGGCCCAGAAGACCCAGCTGGCCACGCCGGCGTGCATGGCGCCGGGGATGGCGACCATGGCGGTGTTGTCGATGACCTCCATGACGGCGATGGAGACGGTGTCAGCGGCCAGGGCGACCTTCAGCGCGGTGCGGAAGTCCACGCCGGCCTTGAGCACGCCCCGCATGGTCAGCGCGTAGCCGAAGACGAAGGCGAGAGCGACCGCCAGGGCGATGGTGGCCACCGCGCCCCAGCCCAGCGCGGTGCCGATGACCATGCCCAGGACCTCGCCGACGGCGCAGCCGGTCAGGCAGTGCAGCGTGGCTTGGGCAGCCATCGCCCACGACGTCGCACCACGCATCGAACTGTGCCCGCTGTGGTCCTCGTGGTCCTCGTGGTCCTCGTGGTCCTCGTGGTCGGCGTGGGCCTCCTGGCCGGCGCCGGTGCGGTGGACGCTGAGGCCGTCCGCCTGCTGGTGCTGGGCGGCCGGCGAGCCGGTGGTGTGCGCGCTGGTGTGCGGACCGGTGTGGTCGTGGGACATCACAGCCTCCTCGAGGGCATCGAGACGGTGGCGGAGGTCAGCGGCGGTCAGTCGTGGACGTCAGTGGTGCACGTCAGCGGGGCATGTCAGCGGGGCGGAGCAGCCAGCGCGTAGCCGGCTTCGTCGACGGCGGCGGCCACGGCCGCCTGCTCCAGCGGGGCGGTGGCGGTGATGGTCACCGTCGAGGTGCCGCCGGCGACGAGGTCGACCTCGACGTCGGTGATACCGGCCAGGGCGCTGAGCTCCCCGCGCACGGCGGCCACGCAGTGGCCGCAGGTCATCCCGGCCACGCCGTAGCTCGAGCGCACGCCGTCGCTGCCGACCGCGCCGCTGCGCGTGCTGGTCGCCGCCCCGTCGGCCGGGGTGCAGCAGGCGCAGCCGCTGCCGGTGACCGCGGTCGGGCCGCTGGTGAGCTGGATGTCCTGGATCACGGATCCTCCTCGGGGCGGGAGCGCCGGGGCCCGGCGGGTCGTGGCGCGTTCGATGACGGAACGCCCTACCCCGCGGGGGTATTTCCCGCTCGAGGGCGTGATGTGGGGGACGTCGCCGGGCCCGTCGGCGCTCAGGTGCCGCCGGCCAGCTGGAACCACACCGTCTTGCCGCTCGCCGGGGGCTGCGCGGCCCGCACGCCCCACCGGGTGGCGAGGAGGTCGGTCAGGGCCATGCCGCGCCCGCCGGTGGCCTCCGGTCCCACGCGGCGGACCACGGGGACGTCGGGGCCGGCGTCGGTGACGGCGACGCACACGTGCTCCTCGACGCACGCCACCTCGACGGTGACCGGTCCCCGGCCGTGGCGCACCGCGTTGGCGACCACCTCGGAGGTCAGCAGCTCGACGAGGTCCCCGTCGACCCGCGGCCCCGACGTCGCGCACCACCGGGCGATCACGTCGCTGACCCAGTGCCGGGCGGTGCACACGGCGGAGAGCTGGGGCTCCAGGACGAGCTGGGCCATCGATCCTCTTCCCGCTCGACCACCGGGGTGATCGCTCACTGGTACTGCGGAGCCTGCGTGGGCCCGGTCGCCCGGCACGGCCACTGTGCCGCCCCGGCGGGGTGGCGGCAAGCGCGGGCCGCTCGGGTGCTGCCGTAAGGTCGGCACGGGCGGTGGCGCTCACCGCAGCGCACCGCCACACCTGTCGGTGCAGCTGCACGCGGTGCAGCGCTGGAGTCGAGGGCGTGCAGTGGTCGCAGCACCCGTGCCGGGGGGCGAGGACGCCTCGAGGGGCGGTGCCCCGGCCGCCGAGAGGCTCCAGGCCGCTCGACGGCTCGTCGGCGCCCCGGCGAACCCGGCGCTGCAGCGGCTGGCCGAGCTGGCGGCGCGCCTGCTCTCGGCGCAGGCCTCGCAGGTCTCGCTGCTGACCGACGTGCAGACCGTCAGCGCCCTGGCCGGTCAGGACCCCGCCCTGCTGGGGAGCACCGGCCCGCTGGCGGAGTCGCTGTGCACGGTGACGGCCGCCGGCGCGGAGCCGCTGGTCGTGACCGACGCCGCCGCCGACGCGCGGGTCGCCGCGCTGCCGCCGGTGACCAGTGGCGCGGTGGGTGCCTACCTGGGTGTCCCGCTGGTGGGTCAGGACGGTCACGTCGTCGGTGCGCTGTGCGTCTTCGACCCCGCCCCGCGCCAGTGGGCGACCAGTGACGTCGCCGTGCTGGTCGACCTGGCCGAGGCGGCGATCGCGGAGCTCGAGCTGTCGGCGCTGTCGCTCCAGTACGAGACCGACCGGCTGCGCTGGCAGCTGGCGATCGCCGCCGGCGGGGTCGGCAGCTTCGCCTGGGACCTGCGCGCCGACGTCCTGACCTGGGACGAGCGGGTCCTGGAGCTGTTCGGCTACGGCGCCGGCGACTTCGACGGCACCATGGGCGCCTTCGAGGACCGCGTCCACCCCGACGACCTGGAACGGGTCCGGCGGCTGCTGGCCGAGGCCGTGCGCACCGGTGCCACCTTCGAGGCCGAGTACCGCCTCGTCCTGCCCGACGGGGACACCCGGTGGGTCAAGGCGCGCGGGGAGGCGCTGGTCGACGCCGACGGGCGCTCGTCGCACCTGCTGGGCGCGGTGTACGACACCACCGCCGAGCGGCGCGAGGACGCCCGCGTGTCGCGGGTGCTGGAGGCGATGTCGTCGGCGTTCTGCTCCCTGGACCGCGACTGGCGCTTCAGCTACGTCAACGCCGAGGCGGAGCGGGTGCTGCAGCGCCCGCGCGAGCAGCTGCTCGGCGGCAACGTGTGGGAGCTGTTCCCCGACGCGGTGGGCTCGCAGTTCGAGGAGCAGTACCGCCGCGCGATGACCACGGGCGAGCAGGTGAACTTCGAGGCGTACTACCCCGCGCCCCTGGACCGCTGGTACGAGGTGCGTGCCTGGCGCGACCCGGACGGGCTGTCGGTGTACTTCCTGGACGTCACCGCGCGCAAGGCCGCGCAGCAGCAGGCCGAGACCGAGCGGGCGGCGGCGCAGGAGGCCCTGCGGGCCGCCGAGCAGGCCCGGCTCGAGGCTCGGCGGGCGCAGGCGGCCGCCGAGCGCACCGCCGAGCGCCTGCAGCTGCTGGCACGGGTCAGCGCGGACCTCAGCGCGACCCTGGACGCCGAGGAGGCGGTCGCCCGCCTGGCCCAGCACCTGGTGCCGGCGCTGGCGGACTGGTGCCTCGTCACCCTCGTCGACGAGGGGGGTGCCCTGCGCGACATCGGAGCCTGGCACGCGCAGGAGGAGATGCGCCCGCTGGTCCAGCGCTACCGCGAGGTCCGGCTGGGCTCGATCAACTCACCCACCTCCTTCCTGCACCGGGCGCTGCGCACCAACCGCCCGGTCCTGGTGCCCTCCGGCGCCACCGGGGCCATCGCTGCCCTGCTCAGCGGTGAGGCGCGCGACCTGCTGGTGCAGCTGGCCCCGGAGAGCGGGCAGGTGCTGCCGCTGCGCGCGCGCGGGCGCACCGTGGGGCTGGTGACCCTGCTGCGCGGTGCGGCATCGGGCGACTTCAGCGACCAGGACCTGCTGACCGCCAGCGAGGTCGCCGACCGGGCGGGCCTGGCGCTGGACAACGCCCGCCTGTACGGCCAGCAGCAGCGCATCGCCGAGGGCCTGCAGCACAGCCTGCTCACCGCACCGGTGCAGCCGGACCACCTGCAGATCGCGGTGCGCTACCGCCCCGCCGCGCGGGCCGCCCAGGTCGGCGGAGACTGGTACGACGCGTTCATGCAGCGCGACGGCGCCACCGTCCTGGTCATCGGCGACGTCATGGGCCACGACATCGACGCGGCCGCCGCGATGGGCCAGGTGCGTTCCCTGCTGCGCGGCATCGCCTACTTCAGCGGCGGGGCCCCCGCGGCCGTGCTGTCCGGCCTGGACGCGGCGATGGAGGGCCTGACCGTCGGGATGACCGCCACCGCGGTGGTGGCGCGCCTGGAGCAGGGCCTCGACGAGCGCGAGCGCGGCGTGACCCGGTTGCGCTGGTCCAACGCCGGGCACCCCGCGCCGATGCTGCTGACCCCCGACGGCACCGTGACCGCCCTGACGGGCCTGCGGCACGACCTGCTGCTGGGCATCGACCCGCACCTGCCGCGCATCGACGAGGAGGTCGCGCTGGACCGCGGCTCGACGGTCCTGCTGTACACCGACGGGCTGGTGGAACGACGCGGCCAGGACTACGACGAGGGCCTGCTGCGGCTGCGCGAGGCGATCGCCGAGCTGGCGGGGGAGGACCTGGACGGCCTGTGCGACGGCGTCCTGGAGCGGCTGCTGCCCGAGCGCGGCGAGGACGACGTGGCCCTCGTCGCCGTGCGCCTGCACCCCCAGGACCGCCCCCGCCCCGTCGGGGCGGGCCCGCACCGGGTGCCGCCGCACGTGCCCGACGAGCCCGCGGCACCCGCGACCTGAGGCTCCTGCGGGTCACCCGTGGTGCTGCACCCGGTAGTGGTAGGCGTGGTGCACCGAGAACCCCGCGGCCCCGTAAAGGGCCCGGGCGCCGGTGTTCGCCGCCGCCACCTGCAGGCACGCCGAGACCGCCCCGCGCGCCCGGCCCCAGTCGGCGACCTCCGCGAGCAGCCGCCGGGCCAGGCCGCGCCGCCGGTGGGACGGGGCGACCTCCACGGCCGTGAGCCCCACCCAGCCCGGGCTCGCCGAGCCGCGCGCCACGGCGACCGTCCCGCCGCCGCCGTCGAGCACGCGCACGAACACCTGCGCGTCGGCGGAGACCAGCACGCGCCGCCCGGCCGGCGGGACCGCCGTGGTGCCGCGGTAGTGGTAGCGCTCCAGCCACGCGGCGTCCGGCTCCGGCGCGCTCGCCACCGAGCACCCGACCGGCAGCGGCACCCCGGCCGCGCCGGGCAGCGCGGCCAGCGCCGCGGTCATCACCAGGGTCGGCGTGTCCACGCCCCAGCCGCGACCGGCCAGCTCGCGCGCGAGGGCGGGCTCGTCCGGGTCGACGTGCGCGGCGTGCGGGACGGCCACCCGGGGCGGCAGCCCCCGCCGGCGGTAGAAGCCCTCCACCGCCGCCACGGCCTCGTGCAGCGGCACCCCCGGCGAGCCGATCGCCAGGGCCGAGTTCGCCCGGCCGGTGAAGCCGCCCGCCGCCCGCAACCGCCAGCCGCCCAGGTCCACCCGCTCGTCGGGGCGCCAGTGCTCGGCCACCACGGCCTCCAGCTCGTCGGTGCTGAGCGCCTCGTGCGGGGCGCCGCGCCGGCGCGGCGGCGGCGGCACCGCCTTGCCCGCCAGCACGTCGCCGCGGCGCACCCGCACCTCGCCGCGGCGGGTCGCCACCACCAGGGACGCCTCGTCCGCGGCGACCAGCTCGCCCAGGGCGTCGCTCGCCGAGCCGTCGGGCAGGCGGTGGCGCAGCACCACCCGCGCGCCCACCACGAGCTCGTGCTCGCGCAGCACGTGCGCCAGCCCCGCCGCGCCCTCGACCGCGTCCACCGGACCCTCCTCGCGCTCCCCGACGGCGAGCACCGGCGGCGTCCGCGATACTAGGAGGACGCGTCCGGCGGACCGTTGCGCCGGAGGAGGAGGACACCCGTGACCTACGTCATCGCACAGCCTTGCGTGGACCTCAAGGACAAGGCCTGCATCGAGGAGTGCCCCGTCGACTGCATCTACGAGGGCGAGCGCTCGCTGTACATCCAGCCCGACGAGTGCGTCGACTGCGGTGCCTGCGAGCCGGTGTGCCCGGTGGAGGCGATCTACTACGAGGACGACGTGCCCGAGCAGTGGTCGGCGTTCACCGCGGCCAACGTCGAGTTCTTCGAGACCGTCGGCTCGCCCGGTGGTGCGGCGAAGGTGGGCCTGATCCACGCCGACCACCCGGTGGTGGCCGCGCTGCCGCCGCAGGGCGGGGAGCACTGAGCGCGCCGGCGGTCGCGCGCCGCGGGCGCGGCGCGGCGCTGCCGGACTTCCCCTGGGACTCGCTGGCCGGCGCCAAGGCGCTGGCCGCGAGCCACCCCGGCGGCATCGTCGACCTCTCCGTCGGCACCCCGGTCGACCCCACCCCCGAGGTGGTGGCCCAGGCGCTGCGGGCGGCCGCCGACGCCCCGGGCTACCCGCTCACGTGGGGCACCCCGGCGCTGCGCGGGACGGTGGCGGCGTGGTTCGCCCGCCGCCGCGGCGTGCCCGGACTGGACCCCGACGGCGTACTGCCCACCGTCGGCTCCAAGGAGCTGGTGGCCTGGCTGCCGTTCCTGCTGGGCCTGGGGGCCGGCGACGCCGTGGCCCACCCCGCGGTGGCCTACCCGACGTACGACGTCGGCGCCCGCCTCGCCGGGGCGACGCCCGTGCCCGTCGACCTGGGCGGCGGGGGCGTGGACGCCCTGGAGGAGGCCCGCCGCGCCGGCCACCGGGTGCGGCTGCTGTGGCTGAACTCCCCCTCGAACCCCACCGGCGCCGTCCTGGACGTGGACGAGCTGGCGCGCCTGGTGGCCTGGGCCCGCGAGCACGGCGCCGTCGTCGCCAGCGACGAGTGCTACGCCGAACTGGGCTGGGACGCCGCGCACGACGCCTCCCGCGGCGCCGTGGTGCCCTCCGTGCTGGACCCGCGCGTCACCGGCGGGGACACCACCGGGCTGCTGGCGGTGTACTCGACCTCCAAGCAGTCCAACCTCGCCGGGTACCGCGCCGCGTTCGCCGCGGGGGACGTCGCCCTGGTGCGCGAGCTGCTGGAGGTGCGCAAGCACGCCGGGATGATCGTGCCGTGGCCCGTGCAGGCCGCCCTGGCCGCGGCCCTGGCCGACGACGCCCACGTCGACGCCCAGCGCGAGCGCTACCGCGCCCGCCGCGAGGTGCTGCGCGGGGCGCTGGAGGGCGCGGGCTTCCGCGTGGACGCCTCCGGCGCCGGTCTGTACCTGTGGTGCACCCGGGGGGAGGGGGCGCGGGCGACGGTGGACCTGCTCGCCCGGCGCGGCGTGCTGGTCGCGCCCGGCGACTTCTACGGCCCGGCCGGCGCGCAGCACGTCCGGGTGGCGCTCACCGCCACCGACGAGCGCGTCGCGCAGGTGCCGCAGCGCCTGGCCGACCTCGGCTGAGCGGGGCCCGGGTGCGCCCGGACCGCGCAGGAGGCGTGGAGACGGTGTGACGAAGGCCATCCCGTGCTGCGCCGCCCCCGGTGTTGGGGGCGGCGCGCGCGGGCGAGTACGGTCAGCCGCATGGTGGACTCCGTGACGCTGAAGCACGCAGGTGGCGACCTCGACCTCCCGGTGACCCCGGCCACCGAGGGCGCCTCCGGCTTCGGCATCTCCAGCCTGCTCAAGGAGACCGGGCTCGTCACCCTCGACTCCGGCTTCACCAACACCGCGTCCTGCGCCTCGGCCATCACCTACATCGACGGCGACGCCGGCGTCCTGCGCTACCGCGGCTACCCGATCGAGCAGCTGGCGGAGAAGTCCTCGTTCATCGAGACCAGCTACCTGCTGATCTACGGCGAACTGCCCACCGCCGAGCAGCTCACCGCCTTCACCGAGCGGATCCAGCGCCACACCCTGCTGCACGAGGACCTCAAGCGGTTCTTCGACGCCTTCCCCCGCGACGCGCACCCGATGCCGGTGCTGTCCAGCGCCGTCAGCGCGCTGTCGACCTTCTACCCCAACAGCCTGAACCCGTTCGACGTCGAGCAGGTGGAGCTGTCCACGATCCGCCTCATGGCGAAGCTGCCGACCATCGCCGCCTACGCGCACCGCAAGTCGCTGGGCCAGCCGCTGCTCTACCCGGACAACCGACTCGGCCTGGTGGAGAACTTCACCCGCATGGCCTTCGGCAACCCCGCCGAGTCCTACGAGATCGACCCGGTGCTGGTGCGGGCCCTGGACCAGCTGCTGATCCTGCACGCCGACCACGAGCAGAACTGCTCCACCTCCACCGTCCGCCTCGTCGGCTCCGGGCAGGCGAACCTCTTCGCCTCCGTCTCGGCAGGCATCCACGCCCTGTCCGGACCGCTGCACGGCGGTGCCAACTCCGCGGTCCTGGACATGCTGGAGTCCATCCGCGACTCCGACGACGACGTCGACACCTTCGTGTCGCGCGTGAAGAACAAGGAGCAGGGCGTGCGCCTGATGGGCTTCGGCCACCGGGTGTACAAGAACTACGACCCGCGCGCGGCCATCGTGAAGAAGACCGCCGACCAGGTCCTGTCCCAGCTGGGCAAGCGCGACGAGCTCCTGGACATCGCGATGCGCCTGGAGGAGATCGCGCTGTCCGACGACTACTTCGTCGAGCGCAAGCTCTACCCGAACGTGGACTTCTACACCGGGCTCATCTACAAGGCGATGGGTTTCCCGACGAAGATGTTCACCGTCCTGTTCGCCCTGGGGCGCCTGCCCGGCTGGATCGCCCAGTGGCGCGAGATGATCAACGACCCGGCCACCAAGATCGGCCGTCCCCGCCAGGTGTACGTCGGTGAGGGCGCGCGCGACTACGTGGACGTCCCCGGCCGCTGACCCCGTCGCGGGTGCGCGTCAGGCCACGCGCACCCGCACGCTGCCGGCGGGCACGCCCGTGTCCGCCGGCACCCACCCGCGCCCGGAGTGCTCGCGCTGCCACGTGCTGCCCTCGACGCTGACCTCCACCACGGCGTGCTCGGCGGCCGAGGCCACCGCCCAGCCCGCCGCCGCCCACGCCAGCCGGGAGGCGTCCTCGCCGTCCAGGGCGTACTCCAGCGCCTTGCCGTTCGTGCCGGGCACCACCCGCGGTTCCCCCTGCACGACCTCGGTGCCCATCGCCTCCCGCAGGCGCTGCGCGGCCAGCGAGGGCTGGTCGTCCGTGCCGATCTGCGCGTCCGGTTCCGCCTGCCGCAACCGGCAGGTGAAACCCCCCGGGGTGTACCCGGTCAGCGCCGAGGCCACCAGGCGCGCCTCCGGCTCGTGGTCGCCGTACGCCAGCGGGAACCCGCTGCGCTGCACCCGCTGCGCGGCGTCGGTGACCTCCAGCTCGCGGTAGCCGTCGACCTCCACCAGCACGTCGTAGAACGCGTTCGTGGCGAACACCGGGTCCTGCACCTGCTCGGGCGTCCCCCAGCCCTGCGAGGGGCGCTGCTGGAACAGGCCCAGGGAGTCGCGGTCGCCGTGGTCGAGGTTGCGCAGGCCCGACTCCTGGATCACCGTGGCGATCCCGATGGTCGCGGCGCGGGCCGGCAGCCCGCGGCGCACCGCGATCCCCACGACCGTGGCGGCGTGCCGGGCCTGCTCGGGCGACAGCGACGTGGACTCCCCGTCCACCGTCGCGGTGCAGCGCTGGCGCACCACCGGCGCGTCCTCGTCGCGCACCAGCCACACCGCACCGGCGGTGAGGACGGTGAGCGCCGCCCCCGCGGCCACCAGGGGCCGCAGGCGACGGGCACGGCGGTTCGCCGCCGCCGCCGAGCGCGGCAGCCGCCGCGGTGCGGGACCTCGGGCGGGCACCGCCGTCAGTTGGCGTGCAGCGCGGCGTTGAGCTCCACCCGCACGCCCCGCCGCGCCAGCGCCTCGACGGCGCCCGTGACGGAGTTGCGGCGGAACAGCAGCCCGGACGCGCCCGACAGGCTGCGCGCGGCGACGGTGCGCTGCGCGGCGCCGGCCTCGTCCAGGACGGTGACCTTCGTGCCGGCCGTCACGTACGTGCCGGCCTCCACGACGCAGTCGTCGCCCAGCGCGATGCCCGTGCCGGAGTTCGCCCCCAGCAGGGTGCGCCGGCCGATGGAGACGACCTCCTTGCCGCCCCCGGAGAGGGTGCCCATGATCGAGGCGCCACCGCCGACGTCGGAGCCGTCGCCCACCACGACGCCCGCGGAGATGCGCCCCTCGACCATCGAGGTGCCCAGCGTGCCGGCGTTGAAGTTCACGAACCCCTCGTGCATGACGGTCGTGCCGGGGGCCAGGTGCGCGCCCAGCCGCACGCGGTCGGCGTCGGCGATGCGCACCCCGGTCGGGGTGACGTAGTCGGTCATGCGGGGGAACTTGTCGATGCCCAGCACGGTCACCGGGCCGACGTTGGCGCGCAGCGCCAGCCGGGTGCGCTCGAAGTCGGCCACCGCGCACGGGCCGTGGTTGGTCCACACCACGTTGGCGAGGACGCCGAAGATCCCGGACACCTCCAGCCCGTGCGGGGCGACGAGCCGGTGCGAGAGCAGGTGCAGGCGCAGGTACGCGTCGGCGGCGTCCGCCGGCGGGGCGTCCAGGTCGATCTGCGTGGTGACCACCCGCTGGCGCACCCGGCGGTGCGGGTCGGAGTCCTCCAGGGAGGCGAGCTCGGCGGGCACGCCGTAGGGGCCGGCCTCGCCCGCGGAGGCCGCGCCGAGGGCGGGGAACGGGTACCAGACGTCCAGCACGGTGCCGTCCTCGGCGACCGTGGCCAGCCCGTGCCCCCACGCGCGCCGGGAGGCGGCCGTGCTGCCGGAGGGGTCGGTGGGGGTGCCGGTCTGCTCGCTCACGACCGCGACCCTACCCGGCGGCCCGACAGCGCCTAGGGTTCGGGACGTGACCCCGACGCCCGCCGCCACGAGCCCGAGCGCCCCCGTGCAGCACGCTCCCGCCGGCCCCGCGCCCGCCCTGGACGACCCCGCGCTCGACGTGGTCGAGCTCACCCGCCGGGTGTGCGACACCGAGTCCGTCAGCGGCGCCGAGCGCGTCCTGGCCGACGCGGTGGAGGCCGCCCTGCGCTCCTTCGCCGGCCCGGGCGGGCACCTGGAGGTGCTGCGCGACGGCGACGCCGTCGTGGCCCGCACGCGGCTGGGCCGCGCCGAGCGGGTCCTGCTGGCCGGGCACCTGGACACCGTGCCGCTGGCCGACCCGCCCAACCTGCCGGTGCGCCGCGAGCAGCACCCCGTCGACGGTGACGTGCTCGTCGGGCGCGGCACCTGCGACATGAAGGGCGGAGTGGCCGTGCAGCTGGTGCTGGCCCGCGAGACCGCCGCCGCGCTCGCCGCCGGCCGCGCCCCGCAGCGGGACGTCACCTTCGTCTTCTACGACCACGAGGAGGTCGAGGCCGCCCGCAACGGCCTGGGCCGCCTGGCGCGCAACGCCCCGCAGGCGCTCGCCGCCGACTTCGCGGTCCTGCTGGAGCCGTCCTCGGCGGTGGTGGAGGGCGGCTGCAACGGCACCCTGCGCGCGGAGGTCACCACCACGGGGAAGGCGGCGCACTCCGCCCGCGCCTGGCGCGGCAGCAACGCCATCCACGCCGCCGCCCCCGTCCTGGCGCGGCTGGCGGCGTACCGGCCGCGCGAGGTGGAGGTGGAGGGCCTCCTCTTCCGCGAGGGCCTGAACGCCGTGGGCATCAGCGGCGGCATCGCCGGCAACGTGATCCCCGACCGCTGCACCGTGACGGTCAACCACCGCTTCGCCCCGGCGTTCTCCGCCGCGCAGGCCGAGGCGCACGTGCGGGAGGTCTTCGACGGCTTCGACGTGCGCGTCACCGACGCCGCCGACGGCGCGCGCCCCGGCCTGCACCTGCCGGCCGCCGCGGAGTTCGTGCGCCGCACCGGCACCGAGCCGCTGCCGAAGTTCGGCTGGACGGACGTCGCCCGCTTCTCCGCCCTCGGCGTGCCCGCGGTCAACTACGGCCCCGGCGACAACGCCACCGCCCACGCCGACGACGAGCGCTGCCGGGTGGACGAGCTCGAGCGCTGCCTGGCCGTGCTGCGCGGCTGGCTGCTGGGCACGGGGGAGGTGGCCTGAGGTGAGCAGCATCTGCCTGTACGGCAGCGCCTCCGGCGGCATCGACGCCCGGCACGTCGAGCTCGCGGCGCAGGTCGGCCGGCTCATCGGCGAGCGCGGCCACGACCTCGTCTACGGCGGGGGCGGGACCTCCGTCATGGGGGCGGCCGAGGCCGCCGCCCGGGCCGCCGGCGCCCGCACCACGGGGGTCATGCCCAAGGCCCTCATGGACCTGGAGCTGCCGCCGCAGGGGCTGAGCGAGCTCGTCGTCACCGAGGACATGCGCGAGCGCAAGGCGGAGATGGACGCCCGCGCCGACGCCTTCATCGTGCTGCCCGGCGGGCTGGGCACGCTGGAGGAGCTGTTCGAGATCTGGGTGGCGCGCACCATCGGCCTGCACACCAAGCCGCTGGCCGTGCTGGACCTCGACGGGCACTACGCGGGCCTGCGCACCTGGCTGGAGGGGCTCGTCGAGCGGCGCTTCGCCCGCCCCCTCGTCTTCGAGGTCGTGCACTGGACCGACGACCCCGCCGACGCCCTGGACCACCTGGAGCTGGCTCCGCGCGAGCGGGTCTCGCTGCCCAGCTCGGAGATCGTCGGCACCTTCGCCGACTACCCCAGCGACCTGCCCCGCGAACGCCGCGGCGAGCTGCCCGGCGGTCCCGGCGGGGACCGGCCGTGACGATCGCGCTGCTCGTGCTGGTCCTGCTGGCCGTGGGCGCGGTCGCCGCCGTCGCCACCGGCCGGGTCAGCGGTGCGCTCGGGCCGGCCACGAGCACCCGCCCGTTCCGCGGGCTGCCCGAGGGGCCGGTGCTGGCCGCCGACGTGGACGAGGTGCGCTTCTCCACGGCGCTGCGCGGCTACCGGATGGACGAGGTCGACGCCGTCCTGGACCGGCTGCGCGAGGAGATCCGCGAGCGCGACGAGGAGCTCGCCGCGTGGCGCAGCGCCGAGGACTGAGCCCCCGGCGGCGGGGGGAGGTCGTCTTCACCGCCCGCGCCGACGTGCGGGCCGAGCCGGGCCGCGTGTTCGACGTGCTCACCGACTGGCCGCGGCAGAGCGCGTGGGTGCCGGCCACCGAGGTCCAGCGCCGCGGCGGCACGCCGGGCGAGCCGGGGGAGCGCTTCGCCGGTGTCAGCCGCCTGGGCCCGCTCGTGCTCGACGACGAGATGGTCGTCGTCTCGCGCACCCCGCCCGCCCCCGGCCGCGAGGGGCGCGTGCGGGTGCGCAAGGTCGGCGCCGTGCTCGGCGGGGTCGTCGACCTGGTCGTGCGCGAGGACGGGCCCGGCCGGGCGCGGGTGGAGTGGAGCGAGCGGATCCTCGTGCGCCCGCGCGCGCTGGCGCTGCTGGCCACCCTCGGCGGCCCGCTGCCCGCCCTGCTGGGCCGGGTCGCCTTCGAGGCGGTGCTGCGCGCCGCCCGCCCCGAGCTGGAGGGGCGCCGGTGAGCGCACCGGGCCGCGCCGCGGCACCCGCCCGCTCCAGCCGGTCCGCCGGGGCCGGGGTGCGGCGGCGGTGGGTCCGGCAGCGGCTGGTGCTGCGCTGGCTGCGGTTGCCGGCCGCCGTGCGGGTGCTGGTCGTCTACGCGCTCGCGCGGCTGTTCTCGGCGTTCGTCCTCGCCGAGGTGGCGCGCTTCCAGCAGCCCAGCGACTGGACGCCGCAGGACCCCGGCTACGCGGACCTGCTGGTGCTGTGGGACGCCACCTGGTACCGCTCCATCGCGCTGGACGGCTACCCCGACGCGGTGCCGCTGGGGTCGGACGGCGACCCCGTGCAGTCGGAGCTGGCCTTCTACCCGCTGGCCCCGCTGCTGGCCCGGCTGCTGGTGGCCGCGGGCCTGCCGTTCGCGTGGGCGGGTTCCCTGGTCTCGCTGGTGGCGGGGGCCGCCGCGGCCGTGGGCGTGCACGCCCTGCTGCACCGGGCCCTGGCGGCGCGCTGCACGGCGGGCGCGGCCCGCCGCGGCGCGTGGAGCGCGACGGTGCTCTTCTGCGTCTCGCCCCCCTCGGTGGTGCTGCAGGTGCCGTACACCGAGGGCCCGGCGCTGGCGCTGCTCGTGGCGTTCCTGCTGCTGCTGCAGCGGCAGCGGTACCTGCCGGCCGGTGCGGTGGCCCTGGCGCTGGGGCTGACCCGGCCGGTGGCGGTGCCGCTGTCGGCGGTGGTGCTGGTGCACCTGCTGCTGCGCGCGCGGGCGGGGCACCGCCGCGGGACGGTGCTGAGCGGGCGCGAGGCGCTGCGCGCCCTGGTGCTGCTGGGCTGCTCCGGGGCGGCCGGGCTGCTGTGGCCGGCAGCGGCGTGGCTGCTCACCGGCCGCGCCGACGCCTACACCGCCACGATGGGCGCCTGGCGCAGCGGCGGCGAGGTCGTCTGGCTGCGGCCCTGGTGGGACGTGTCGCAGCACGTCCTGGGCGCCGTCGCCGGCCCCGTGCTGCTCGTGGCCGCGGTCGTCGCGTACACCGCGTGGCTGCTCGGCCGGCGCACCGCCGTCCTCGGCGCGGACCTGCGCGCGTGGTGCCTGGCGTACGTCGGGTACCTGCTGCTGGTGCTGGACCCGTTCACCAGCCTGTTCCGCTACCTCGTCCTGCTGTTCCCGCTGGGTGGCCTGGTGGGCCTGCACCCCCGCCGCCGCGGGGCGCTGGGCGCCTGGGTCCTGGCCTCGCTGGCCCTGCAGGTCGTGTGGACGGCCTGGCTGTGGCGGTTCTCCCCGCCGGCGGATTGGCCGCCGTGACGGGGCGCGCGGGGCGTCCGGGTGATCGTCCGGTGTGCCCGGGCGCACGACACGGGGTCCCGTGGGGGATGATGGAGGCACACACCCCGGCCGCGGCACCCGGTCGCGACCGGCGGGCGCACGAGGACCACGAGAGAGGACGCACGCCGATGGCGGCCATGAAGCCGAGGACCGGAGACGGTCCGCTGGAGGTCACCAAGGAGGGGCGCGGCATCGTCCTGCGCATGCCGCTGGAAGGAGGGGGCCGTCTCGTCGTCGAGATGACCCCCGACGAGGCCGGTGCCCTCGGGGAGGCCATCACCTCGGTCGTCGGCTGAGGAGCGCGGCCGCGGGACGGGCGCCGCGAGGTGCCCGTCCCGCGGCGCCCCGACCCGCGGCGCCGTGCCGCGGACCCGTCGCAAGGCCCGTCGTCGACAGCAGGCAGGACGCCCCGTGAGCACTCCCCACCCCGGTCCCGTGCGTGCCGCGCAGCCCGAGCTGCGGCGCTGGAGCCCGCCCTCCGTGCACCTGGTGCCCGGTCCGCTGGCCGGGGCGGACCTGACCGGCTGCGACGTCCTCGCCGTGCCGGTGGCACCGGGGGAGGACGGCGTGCAGCCGCGCCCGGGCGCCGCCGACGCCGCCGTGCGCTACGGCGTCGACCTGGCCGCCCTGTGCGCCGCGGAGGAGGTCTCCGGCGAGGCCGGCCGCAGCACCCGCCTGCCCGTGCCGGCTCCCGCCGGCTCGCCCCGCCGGTTGCTGGTGCTGGGCGTCGCGGACTCCTCCCCGGGCGCGCTGCGCCGGGCCGGGGCCGCGCTGGCCCGCGCCGCGGGCCCCACCGGGGACGTCGCCACCACCCTGGCCGACGGCGTCGGCGCCGAGGGCGTGCGGGCCGTCGTCGAGGGCTTCCTGCTCGCCTCGTACGCCCCTCCGGTCGCCGGGGCCCGGGCGGCGGATGAGCCGGCCGAGCGCCGCCTGGTGCTCGTGGGCGACGTCCCCCCCGCGGCCGTGAGCCGTGGCGAGGCGCTGGCCGCGGCGACCGTCCTGGCCCGCGACCTCGCAGCCACCCCCTCCAACCTCAAGGACCCCGCCTGGGTGGTGGACCAGGCCCGCGCCGCCGCCGCAGAGCACGGCCTGGCGGTGCGGGTGCGCGAGGAGGCGCAGCTGCGGCGCGAGGGCTTCGGCGGCCTGCTGGCCGTGGGCGGCGGGTCGCCGTCCCCGCCGGCCCTGGTGGAGGTGCGCCACCGCCCGCGCGGACGCGCCGCGGCCGGCGCCCCGCACGTCGTCCTCGCCGGCAAGGGCATCACCTACGACACCGGTGGGCTGGCGCTGAAGCCGCGCGAGTCGATGGTGTCGATGAAGACCGACATGACCGGCGCGGCCGTCGTGCTGGCCGTCGTGGCCGCCGCGGCCCGGCTGCGGCTGCCCGTGCGGGTGACCGGCCTGCTGGCGCTGGCCGAGAACTCCTTCGGCGGCTCCTCCTACCGCCCCGGCGACGTGGTGCACCACCACGGGGGACGCACCACCGAGGTCAACAACACCGACGCCGAGGGGCGGCTGGTGCTCGGCGACGCCCTCGCCCACGCCCACGCCGCGCTGGAGCCGGACGTGCTCGTGGACGTCGCCACCCTCACCGGCGCCGCCCCGCTGGCCCTGGGCAAGCGGCACGCCGCGCTGTTCGCCACCGACGACGACCTCGCGGCGCAGCTGGAGGACGCGGCGCGGGCCTCGGGGGAGCGGGTCTGGCGCCTGCCCCTGGTGCCCGAGTACGCCGAGCTGCTGCGCTCGGACGTCGCCGACGCCCGGCAGGTCGCCACCGCGCCCGGCTCCGGGGCCGGCACGATCCTCGCCGCGCAGTTCCTGCAGCCGTTCACCGGTGGGCGCCGCTGGGCGCACCTGGACATCGCCGGGCCCGGGCGCGCCGACGCCGCCGAGCACGAGGTCAACCGCGGCGCCACCGGGTTCGGGGCGCGGTTGCTGCTGCGCTGGCTGGAGTCGCTGGCCTGAGCGGGGCCGGGCGGCCGGCTCAGGCGCGCTTGACGCCCAGCAGCAGGCCCTCGCCGGCCGGCAGCAGCGCCGAGACCCAGCGCTCGTCCTCCGCCAGGACCCGCCCGACCTCGCGCAGCGCGACCGTCGACGCGTCCCGCGCGGCGGGGTCGGCGACCCGCCCCTGCCACAGGGCGTCGTCGACGACCAGGAGCCCGCCCGGGCGCAGCAGCCGCTGCGCCTGCTCCACGTAGGCCGAGTACTCGCGCTCGTCGCCGTCGAGCAGGACGAGGTCGTAGGCGGCGTCGGTCAGCCGCGGCAGCACCTCCAGCGCCCGGCCGGGGATCATGCGCGCGCGGTTGGTGCGCACACCCGCGTCGGCGACCGCCTCGCGGGCGGCGCGCTGGCGCTCCCCGTGCACGTCGATGGTGGTCAGCACCCCGTCCGGGGCCATCCCGCGCAGCAGGCTCACCGTGGACACGCCCGTGCCCGTGCCGACCTCCACCGCGGTGCGGGCCCGTGCGGTGGCCGCCAGGACCGTCAGCGCGGCCGCCACACCGGGGGAGACCGGTTCGCAGCCCAGCTCGGCCGCGCGGGCCCGGGCGTCCTGCAGCACCTCGTCCTCGGCGGTGAACTGCTCGGCGTAGACCCAGCTGGCGGGCTGCTTCGCGGGCGGGGGCACCCCGGCAACCTAGTGCATCGGGTCGCTCACGGCCCGGGGACCGCCGGACGGGTGACGCGGGAACCGGCCGCGTACGACGCCCGTTGGGACCGGTGGAGCCGATGGGCTGGATCACACGTCCGGGAGTGGCCCCGGCGGGAGGAGTGGGGGACGATGGGAGCAGTGGCGGTGCCGTTCGCGGTCCCCCTTCCCGCCCGTGCCAGGAGGAACCCCGTGCCAGACGACCCGGGCGGTGCCCCGGCGGCCGAGCCGTCGCCGGTCGCCGCCTCGACGTGGGCGCCGCCGACGTGGGAGGAGGTCGTGCGCGACCACTCCGGCAGGGTGTACCGCCTGGCCTACCGCCTGACGGGCAACCGCCACGACGCCGAGGACCTCACGCAGGAGGTGTTCGTGCGGGTCTTCCGCTCCCTGTCCAGCTACCAGCCGGGCACCTTCGAGGGGTGGCTGCACCGCATCACCACCAACCTCTTCCTGGACCAGGTCCGCCGCAAGCAGCGCATCCGCTTCGACGCGCTGGCCGAGGACGCCGGGGAGAAGCTGCCCAGCACGGACGTGAGCCCCGAGCGGGCCTTCGAGCACCGCAACCTCGACGACGACGTCCAGGCGGCGCTGGACTCCCTGCCGCCGGACTTCCGCGCCGTGGTCGTGCTGTGCGACATCGAGGGGCTCTCCTACGAGGAGATCGCCGCCACCCTCGGCGTGAAGCTCGGCACGGTGCGCTCGCGCATCCACCGCGGTCGCGCCCAGCTGCGCACGGCCCTGGCGCACCGCGCCCCGCGGCCGCCCGCGGCGCCCCCCGCCCGGCTGGCCCTGGGCGAGGAGCGCTCGTGAGCGGACCGCACCTCGGCGCGCGGGTCAGCCCGCTCGTCGACGGGCGGCTCGCTCCCGACGCGGCGCTGCGCGCCGGCGAGCACCTGCGCGCCTGCTGCGAGTGCGCCGAGGCGGTGGAGGCCGAGCGCCTCGTCCGCGCCCGGCTGCGCGCCCTGCCCGAGCCGGAGGTCTCCGGGGACCTGCTGGTGCGGCTGCTGGACATCGGGGGCCCCACCGGCCCGCTGCCGCCGCGCGACCGGCCGATGGCGGCGCCCGCGCGCCCCGCCGTCGGCCTCGCCCCGCCCGCCCGGCCGGACACCACCCGCCCGCGGGCGCTGCGCCCGTCGGCCCGCCCCGGGCGCCGTGCCCGCCGGCGTCCCGTGGCCGCGGCGCTGGCCGGCACCTTCTCCCTGCTCGGTGTGGGCATCGCCGGGTTCCTCGTCCTCGGCGGGCAGCACGCGAGCGGCCCCGCGCCGGTGGCGGAGCTGCGCACCACCCCCTCCAGCGCCCCCGCGAACCCCTCTCCCGCGGCGTCCGAGCCGGTCCCGGCGACCCCGTCCGCGCCCGGTGCGGTGGCGACCGCCCCGGCCGCCCCGTGAGCGGTCCGCCCCTGCCGGAGGACCGGGACCAGCGCACCGGCGCGGACCCCCGCGACCCGTGGGCCGGGCCCCCGCAGCCGGACCCCGCCTGGGGCGAGCCCGCGCCGCCCGGCTGGGGCGAGCCGGAACCGGCCTGGCCGGCGCAGCCCGGCCCCCCCTGGCCGCCTCCCGCCCCCCGCCGCGACGGGCGCGCCGCGCGCCTGCTCGGCGCGGGCTCGGCGGTGCTGCTGCTCGGCGTCACCGGCGGCTTCGCCGGGGCCCTGCTGCAGGAGCGCTGGGGCGGCGCGCGCACGTACCCCACCGTCACCCTGCCCGCGGCCGCCCCGGGCACCACCGCGCGGCCCGAGGGCAGCGTGGCCGCCATCGCCGCCGCGGCCCTGCCCAGCGTGGTCTCCCTGCAGGTGGAGGGCAGCGGGGGAGCGGGGACGGGGTCGGGTTTCGTCCTGGACGCCGGTGTGGACGGCGGCTCCGCGGCGTTCGTGCTCACCAACAACCACGTCGTGGCGGGCGCCTACGACGACGGCGTCACCGTCCTGTTCCAGGACGGTGCGCAGGCCCCCGGCGAGGTCGTGGGCGCCGACGCCTCCTACGACCTGGCCGTCGTGCGCGTCGAGCGCCCCGGCCTGCGGGCGCTGGCGATGGGCGACTCCGGCAGCGTCGTCGTCGGCGACCGGGTCGTCGCGGTGGGGGCTCCGCTGGGGCTGCAGGGCACGGTCACCGAGGGCATCGTCTCGGCGCTGAACCGGCCGGTCAGCGCCGGCGGGGACGGCGCGGGGGAGGCGTCCTACATCCAGGCCATCCAGACGGACGCCGCGATCAACCCCGGCAACTCCGGCGGCCCGCTGCTCGACGCCCGCGGCCAGGTCGTCGGCGTCAACTCCGCCATCGCCTCGGTGCCCGTCGTCGGCGGCAGCGCCGGCAGCATCGGGCTCGGCTTCTCCATCCCCTCCGAGCAGGCCCGGCGCACCGCCGAGCAGCTCATCCGGACCGGCCGTGCCGTGCACCCCGTCATCCGGGTCTCCCTGGACGGCCAGTACCGCGGCGAGGGGGTCCGGGTCCTGGACCAGCCCGGGGCGGTGCAGGCCGGTGGTCCCGGGGATCGCGCGGGCCTGCTGCCCGGGGACGTCGTGCTGGCCGTCGACGGCCGCCCGGTCACCGAACCCGCCGAGCTCATCGTCGACATCCGCGCCCGCCAGCCCGGCGACACGGTGACGCTGACCGTCCGCAGGGGTGGTCAGGACCTCGAGGTGCCCGTGACGCTCGAAGCCGACGGTTAGGATCGCGACGTGTTCGGCATCAACGGCGGCGAGCTGGTCGTCCTCCTCGTGGTGGCCCTGGTGATCCTCGGCCCGGAGCGACTGCCCCAGTACGCCGAGCAGCTCGCCCACCTGGTGAAGTCGGTGCGCCGCTTCGCCAAGGGCGCGCAGGCCCAGATGCGCGAGGAGCTCGGCCCGGAGTTCGACGACATCGACTGGCAGAAGCTCGACCCGCGCCAGTACGACCCGCGGCGCATCGTGCGCGACGCGCTGTCGGACGTCTGGGACGACGAGCCGGCCCCCAAGAAGAACAGCGGTTCGCACGCGGCCTCCGCGCCCCGCAACGGCACCGGCGGCTCCTCCGGCGGCGCGTCCGCCACCACCGGGGTGGACTTGAAGAAGAAGGAACCCGCGCCGGCCGCCGCGCCCTACGACGAGGACGCCACCTGAGGCACGCCCCCGGGCGGCTCCACCGGGAGCGCCCGGGCGGGGCCGCTCAGGCGACGCTGACGCCCAGCCGCCGGCCCGCCAGGCCCCGCGGCCGGACGGCCAGGGCCCGCGCGAGCTCCCGCAGCGCCACCGCGGCGGGGGAGTCCGGCGCGCTGAGCACCACCGGCACCCCCGCGTCGCCACCCTCGCGCAGCGTCACGTCCATCGGGACCTGACCCAACAGCGGCACCGGGGTGCCCAGCCGCTCGGTCAGCGAGGCCGCCACCCGCGCGCCACCGCCGGAGCCGAACAGCTCCATGCGCTCACCGTCGGGCAGCTGCAGCCAGCTCATGTTCTCCACCACGCCCACCACGCGCTGGGACGTCTGCGCCGCCACCGCCCCGGCCCGCTCGGCGACCTCGGCGGCCGCGGCCTGCGGCGTGGTGACCACCAGCACCTCCGCGCCCGGCAGCAGCTGCCCCACGCTGATGGCGATGTCGCCGGTGCCCGGGGGCAGGTCCAGCAGGAGCACGTCCAGGTCGCCCCAGAACACCTCGGAGGCGAACTGCTGCAGCGCCCGGTGCAGCATCGGCCCGCGCCACGCGACGGGCTCGTTGCCCGGCACGAACATGCCGATGGAGATGACGCGCACCCCGTGCCCGGTGGGCGGCAGGATCAGCGAGTCCACCTTCGTCGGGCGGCCGGTGACGCCCAGCAGGCGCGGCACGGAGAAGCCGTGCACGTCGGCGTCCAGCACGCCGACCCGCAGCCCGTCGGCGGCCATCGCCGCCGCCAGGTTCACCGTGACGCTGGACTTGCCCACCCCGCCCTTGCCGGAGGCGACGGCGTAGACGCGCGTCAGGTTGCCCGGCTCGTTGAACCGGATGGTGGGCGCGGCCTGCGTGCTCCCGCGCAGCTTCACCGTCAGCTCGGCCCGCTGCTCGGGCGTCATCTCCCCGAAGGCCACCCGCACGCCGCGCGCGCCCGCCACGCCCCGCACGGCCGCGGTCACGTCCGAGGTCAGCCGGTCGCGCATGGGGCAGCCGGCGGTCGTCAGCAGCACCCGAACGGACACGACGCCGTCGTCGCCCACGTCCACCCGTTCGACCATCCCCAGCTCCGTGATGGGCCGGTGCAGCTCGGGGTCGTTCACCGCGTTCAGCGCGGTGCGGACGGCGTCGGGGGTGGGCAGCACGCCGCCAGGGTACGTCCGCGCCCGGTGCGGCACCGCCCGCGGGTCCAGCGCCGGTCGGTTCAGCCGCCGGGCTCAGCCCGCGGTGACGCGCACGACCTCCTCGAAGGTCGTCTCCCCGCGCATGGCCTTCGCCAGCGCGGAGGTGCGCAGGGTGCTCATGCCGATGCGGGCGGCCTCCTCGGTCAGCGCCGACTCCGTCGGCGTGCTCATGAGGACCTTGCGGACGCTGGGCGTGACGTCGAGGACCTCGTACACGGCGGTGCGGCCGCGGTAGCCGGTGCCGCCGCAGTCGGGGCAGCCGGTGCCGCGCAGCGGGGTGGCGTCGAGGATGTCCTCGATCGTCAGGCCCAGCAGCGCCAGGGTGTCCTCGTCCGGGATGTACCCGTCGGCGCAGGAGTCGCACGGCTTGCGGACCAGGCGCTGCGCGATCGCGGCCGTCAGCGAGCTGGCGACCAGGAACGGGGCGGCGCCCATGTCCACCAGGCGGGTCAGCGCCCCGACGGCGGAGTTGGTGTGCAGGGTGGTCAGCACGAGGTGACCGGTCATGGACGCCTTCAGCGCCAGCTCGGCGGTCTCGGAGTCGCGGACCTCACCGATGAGGACGATGTCGGGGTCCTGGCGCAGCACCGAGCGCAGGCCGGCGGAGAAGGTCATGCCGACCTTGGTGTTGACCTGCACCTGGGTGATGCCCGGCAGCTGGACCTCGACGGGGTCCTCCAGCGTGATGATGTTCTTCTCCGGGCTCATCGTCGCGTGGATGGCCGCGTACAGCGTGTTCGTCTTGCCCGAGCCGGTGGGGCCGGTGATGAGCACCAGGCCCTGCGGCACGGTCAGGGCCCGGCTGAAGACGTCCAGCTGCTCCGGCTCGAAGCCCAGCGACTCCAGGCTGGGCACGTCGTCGCCGCGGGTGAGCAGGCGGATGACGACCTTCTCCCCGTGCAGGGCCGGCAGCGTCGAGACGCGGCAGTCGATCGCGGAGCCGTCGACGGTCACGCGGGTGCGGCCGTCCTGCGGCACGCGGCGCTCGGAGATGTCCAGACCGGAGATGATCTTGATGCGGCTGATGACGCTGGGCGCCACGCGCTTGGGGGCGCTCATCACGTCGCGCAGCAGGCCGTCGACGCGGAAGCGCACCCGCAGCTGGTCGCGCTGGGACTCCAGGTGGATGTCGGAGCAGCGCAGCCGCACCGCGTCGGACAGGATCCGGTTGACGAGCTTGACGATGGGTGCGTCGTCGTCGACGGAGCCGGACAGGGCCGCCAGCGCGTCCTGCGCGTCGTCGTCGTCGGCCTCCTCGACCATGCGGCTGACCTGGGAGGTGTCCTCGGTCAGCGACCAGGCGCGCGCCAGGTGGTCGCGGATCTGCGAGTCCATCGCCACGACGACGTGCAGCTCGGGGGTGCGGGTGTAGAGCTTGACGTCGTCCAGCGCCAGCACGTTGGTGGGGTCGGCGGCGGCCACCAGCAGGTACTCGGGCGTCTTGTCCAGCACCAGCACGCGGCAGCGCTCGGCGACCGCCCGCGGCAGCAGCCGCACCACGTCCGGGGAGATGCTGACCTTGGACAGGTCCACGTGCTCCAGGCTCAGCAGGTCCGCCAGGCACAGCGCCAGCTCCGCCTCGGAGACCAGGCCGAGGTCGACGAGGATCTGCCCCAGGCGCCGGCGCGGGCCCTCCCCGTTGCGCTGCTCGTTCAGCGCGTGGTCGAGGTCCTCCGGCAGCAGCAGGCCCTTCTCGACGAGCACGTCGCCGAGGCGCCTGCGGGTCTGGCCCGCGGGCGCGGGCGCACCGGGGCGGGCGTCGTCGAGAGTCGTCACGGACAGTGCATCGGCACGCCGGGTGCTCAGCTGGAGGGGGATCCCGCCTGGTCCTCCGCGGGGTCCCCGAGCGCACCGCCCCCGGGGGTGCTCCGCGCGGCACCGGCCGCCTCCTCGCCGCCCTCGCCGGCGCGCTTGCGCTTCTTGCCGCCCTTGCGCTTGCCCGCCTCCCGGCCGTCCCGCTCGGCGTCCTCCTCGCGCAGCTCATCCAGCACGCTGCGCAGCTCCGAGCGCACGAAGTCGCGGGTGGCCACGTCGCGCAGCGCGATGCGCAGGGCCGCCACCTCGCGCGTGAGGTACTCGGTGTCGGCCAGGGCGCGCTCGTCGCGGGCGCGGTCCTGCTCGTTCAGGACGCGGTCGCGGTCGTCCTGGCGGTTCTGCGCCAGCAGGATCAGCGGCGCCGCGTAGGACGCCTGCAGCGACAGGATGAGCGTCAGCAGCGTGTAGTTCAGCGCCTCCGGGTCGAACTGCGCGCTCGGCGGCGCGAACGTGTTCCACGCCAGCCACACCGCGACGAACGCCGTCATGTAGACGAGGAAGCGGCCGGTGCCCATGAACCGGGCGAACGCCTCGCTGGCCCGCCCGAAGGCGTCCGGGTCCAGCTGGGGGCGCGCCAGCAGCTGGCGGCGCGCCTCGCGCGGGGTGTCCAGCCCCACGGCCTCGGCGCGCTGGCGCTCGCGGCGCGGGGAACGCTCAGCCACGACCCACCTCGAAGACCTCCTCCTCGGCGTCGCGCCAGTCGTCCGGCAGCAGGTGGTCCAGCACGTCGTCGGCCGTCACCGCGCCCAGCAGGTGCCCGTCCTCGTCCACCACCGGCATCGAGACGAGGTTGTACGCGGCCAGCTGCCGGGTGACGCCCTGCAGCGTCTCCTCCGGGGCCAGCGGTTCCACGTCCTTGTCGATGACCTGCCCCAGCGGCGTCTGGGGCGGCTCGCGCAGCAGCCGCTGCAGGTGCGCGGTGCCCAGGTAGCGGCCGGTGGGCGTCTCCAGCGGCGGGCGGCACACGTAGACCGCCGAGGCCAGCGGGGCCGTCAGCTCCACGCGGCGCACGTGCGCCAGCGCCTCGGCCACCGTGTCGTCGGGGGCCAGCACCACCGGGTCGGAGGTCATCAGGCCGCCGGCGGTGTGCTCGTCGTAGGCGAGCAGCCGGCGCACCGGTGCGGCGTCGTCCGGCTCCATCAGGGCCAGCAGCCGCTCGGCCTGCTCCGGCGGCAGGTCCGAGAGGAGGTCCGCGGCGTCGTCGGGCTGCATCTCCTCCAGCACGTGCGCGGCGCGGTCGCCCTCCAGGGCGGAGAGGATCTCCACCTGGTCGTCCTCGGGCAGCTCCTCCAGCACGTCGGCCAGGCGCTCGTCGTCCAGGGCGGCGGCGACCTCCACGCGGCGCTTGGGGGTCAGCTCGTGGATGACGTCCGCCAGGTCGGTGGCGCGCAGCTCCTCGAAGGCGGCCAGCAGGTTCGTGGCGCCCTGGTCCAGCTCGGTGGTGGTCAGCCCCACCACGGCGCCCACGTCCACCGTCATGGTCTCCCCGCGCCGGCGCAGCCGCCCGGACAGCCCGCGCGGTGCGGTGCCGCGGCGCACGAACAGCTTGGTCAGCCGCCAGTCGCGCGGGCGCACCGGTTCCAGGCCGAGGTCCTCGATGGTCGCGACCCCGCTGCCGTCGGTCAGCTGCACGGTGCGGTCCAGCAGCTCGCCCAGCAGCAGCGTCTCGGTGCCGCGCTGCTCGAAGCGGCGCATGTTCACCAGGCCGGTGGTCAGGACCTGCCCGGTGTCGACGCTGGTGACGCGCGTCATGGGCACGAACACGCGACGGCGGCCGGGGACCTCCACGACCAGGCCGATGACGCGCTGCGGCCCGCGCGGGCGCAGCACGCCCACCACGTCGCGGACCCGGCCCACCTGGTCGCCCTGCGGGTCGAACACGGACGTGCCCGCCAGCCGGGCGGCGAAGACGCGCTTGGGGGAACCGGTCACGCGCCTCAGGCTAGAGGGCCCCGCGTGCGCGGGGCCGCCCGGATCTCGGCGCGCGGGAGCGCCGGTGCCCTCCTACCGTGGCGCCATGGCCAAGGAGAGCAAGAAGCTGAAGGCGTCCGGGAACCCCCTCTACACCGTCCCCGGACTCTCGAACGAGCAGGGCGGCGAGGTCGCGGCCATCCTGCAGAACCGCCTCAACGCCCTCACCGACCTGCACCTGACCCTCAAGCACGTGCACTGGAACGTGGTGGGGCCGCACTTCATCGCCGTGCACCAGATGCTCGACCCGCAGGTGGACGCCGTGCGCGAGATGGCCGACGCCGTCGCCGAGCGCATCGCCACCCTGGGCGCCTCGCCGGTGGGCACGCCCGCCGCGCTGGTCGCCGACCGCGACTGGGACGACTACTCGATCGGCCGCGCCGGCGCCATCGAGCACCTCGGCGCGCTGGACCTCGTCTACGCGGGCGTCATCAAGGACCACCGCTCCGCCATCGAGGCGGCCGGCGAGATCGACCCGGTCACCGAGGACCTGCTCACCAGCCAGAGCGGCGTGCTGGAGCAGTACCACTGGTTCGTGCGCGCCCACCTGGAGACCGCCGGCGGCGAGCTGTCCACCGCGGGCGCCGACACCGAGGTGCAGGCCACCCGCAAGGCCGGCGAGCGCGCCGGCGTCAAGCGCCAGAGCGCCTGAGCCTCCCACCGCCCGCACCCGGTGCGGGCACGATCACCGCACCGGGTGCGTTGGGGCGGGTGAGGGGCGCGAGCGCCCCCGCCCCCGCCCGGTGCGGGCGGCACCAGTCGAACCGGTGAGGATGTCGTCATGTCCAACCTCGGGCCCATGGGTGGCCAGCAGCGCCTGAGCGCCCCCACACCCCCGCAGGGGGAGGCGATCGGCCGCTACGCCACGTACGCGGAGGCCCAGCGGGCCGTGGACTTCCTCTCCGACGAGCACTTCCCCGTCCAGAACGTGACCATCGTGGGCAACAACCTGCAGATGGTGGAGCGGGTGACGGGCCGGCTGACCTACGGGCGCGCGGCCGGGGCGGGGGCGGCCTCGGGGGCGTGGTTCGGCCTGCTCATCGGGCTGATGCTGTCGGTGTTCGGCAACGGCGGCACCGCCGGCCTGCTCACCGGCCTGCTCATCGGCGCCGGGTTCGGCATGCTCTTCGCCGTCATCTCCTACGCGCTGACGGGCGGGCGCCGCGACTTCACCTCCGCCAGCCAGATCGTCGCCGGCGAGTACGTCGTGCTGTGCATGCCGCAGATGTCCGGCCAGGCGCGGCAGGTGCTGTCCAAGCTGCCCAACGGCTTCGGGCGGGGCGCGGGCCCGCAGCAGGGGGCCTGGGGCGCCCCTCCGCCCGCACCCGGCTCGCACGCCGCCGGTGGTGGGCAGGGGCCGTGGGGCGCGCCGGACCCCTCCTCGCGCGCGGGCGCCCCGCAGGGCTGGATGCCGCCGCCGCAGCCCGGCACGGGACCGGCCGCGCCGCCGCCCCCGCCGGCGGGGCAGCGCCCCGCGGACGGACCGGCGGAGCAGGAGCAGGCCCCGGCGGAGCCGGACCTGTCCGGCCCCACCTACGCGGAGAAGGTCGAGGAGCAGCGCCGGGCCCGCCGGGAGGCGGAGCGCCGCGCCCTCGACGAGGACGCCCGCCGGGAGGGCCCCGGCGAGGACGCGGCCCGCTGAGGCCCCTCAGCCGCGCAGCGAGGCCATCCACGCCTCGACGGCGTCGGCCTCGCGCGGCAGGGCCGCGGAGAGGTTCTCCACGCCGTCGGCGGTGACCAGCACGTCGTCCTCGATGCGCACGCCGATGCCGCGCAGCTCCGGCGGGGCGAGCTCGTCCTCCGCCTTGACGTAGATGCCCGGCTCGATGGTGAACACCATGCCGGGGCGCAGCTCGGCGTCCAGGTACATCTCCCGCCGGGCCTGCGCGCAGTCGTGCACGTCCAGGCCCAGGTGGTGGCTGGTGCCGTGGGCCATCCAGCGGCGGTGGTACTGCCCCTCCGGCTCCAGCGAGGTCCCGGCGTCCACCGGCAGCACGCCCCACGCTGAGAGGCGGTCGGCGATGACGCGCATCGCAGCCTCGTGCACCTCGCGGAAGCGCACCCCCGGCCGGGCGACCGCGAACGCGGCGTCCGCGGCGTCCAGGACGGCCTGGTAGACGCGGCGCTGGGCCTCGCTGAAGCGGCCCTGCACCGGCAGGGTGCGGGTGACGTCGGCGGTGTACAGGGAGTCCGCCTCCACCCCGGCGTCCAGCAGCAGCAGGTCCCCGGGGCGCACCGGGCCGTCGTTGCGGATCCAGTGCAGCGTGCAGGCGTGGTCGCCGGCCGCGGAGATCGTCTCGTAGCCCACCCCGTTGCCCTCCACGCGGGCGGTGCCGTCGAAGGCGGCCTCGACCACGCGCTCGCCGCGCGGGTGCCCCACGGCGCGCGGCAGAGCCCGCACGACCTCCTCGAAGCCGCGCACGGTGGCCGCCACGGCCTGGCGCAGCTGGCGCACCTCCCACTCGTCCTTGACCAGCCGCAGCTCCGACAGGGCGGTGGCGAGCTCGTCGTCGGCGGCGCGCACGTGCTCGGCGGGCGCGGTGCGCAGCGGCGCCAGCAGCGCGGTGACGGCCGGGTCGGCGTCGGCGACCACCCGCAGGCCCGCGGTGCCCGCCGCGGCGGCCGAGGCGCCGAGCTCCTCGGCCAGCAGGGCCACGTCGCGGCAGGTGATGCCGGTGACGGCCTCCTGCGCGGCCAGGCTCGGGCGCGGGCCCACCCACAGCTCGCCGTAGCGGGCGTTGGCGTAGAACTCCTCGGAGTCGCGGCTGCCCTGCGGGCGCAGGTAGAGGACGGCCTCGTGGCCACCATCGGGGCCCTCGCGCCCCGGGTCGCGGTCGTCGGCGTCGCGCGGGTGCAGGACGAGCACCGCGTCGGCCTCGCGGTCGGTGCCCAGGCCGGTCAGGTGGGCGAACGCCGAGTGGGGCCGGTAGCGGTAGTCGCAGTCGTTGGAGCGGCGCACCAGCGGCCCCGCGGGCACGACGAGCACCTCGCCCGGGAACAGGGAGGACAGCACCTCCCTGCGGCGGGCGGCGTACGGTGCGGCCTCCGCGGGCTCGTCGTCCTCGGCCGGGCGCGGGCCCCAGCCCTGGGCGATGAAGCGGCGGAAGGCGGCCGAGCGGGGCACCGTGCGGTGCGACTTCGCGTCCTCGGGGTCCTCGCCGGGCGCGGCGCCCTCCTGGCCCTCCGGGTGCTGGGCGTCGAGCAGCTCGCTCACGGGCTGCTCCGGGTCCTGGCCGGCGGTGCTGGCCGGCGTGCTGGCCGGCGTGGTGGTCGGCGTGGTGGTCGACTGGGTCGCGGCGGCGGTCACCGGGCCATCATCCCCCCGGCGGGCGCCGGCCGTCCGCCCCCGGGCCGTCGATCACGCACAGTGACGCCTGGGTTGACGCCGTGCGCGGAGCGTAGGACGGTGAGGCATGAGCGGTACGGCGAGGTGCCCCCGCTGCGACGACGCGGTCCGGGCGCCCAGCATCTGGCACTCCTCGGCCACCTGCGCGGCCCACGGCGAGGTGGTCCCCCTGCAGCCGGCGCAGCCCGCCGACGCGGTCCACCTGGAGTGGATCGCCCGCCACTCCGACGTGCCGGTGTGGCTGCCGTGGCCCCTGCCGCCCGGCTGGCTGCTCACCGGCACCCGCTGCGTGCGCGACGACCGGCACGAGGCGCAGGCCGTCGTCGTGGCCGCCAGCGGCCCCCACCACGGTCCGCGCCACGGCCCGCACCCCGCGCCGGCGGTGGCGGAGCTGCTCGTGGTCTCCGAGCGGCCCGGCACCGGCCTGGGCGCGCACCTGGCCGGCCGGGGGGACGTCGACCCCGGCGACGGGCTCGTCGCGGGCCCGCCCGTCGCGCGCGCGCACGCCGCCGGAGCGGTCACCCCCCTGTGGCCGGTGCCGGCGGAGGGGGACCGCGCCGTGCTGGTGGGGGAGGCGGGCGGCGTGTGGCTGTGGGTGCTGCTGTGGCCCGCCAGCGCCGGCGCCACGCTGCTGGACGACCTCGAGCTCGTCGAGCTGCGCGAGCGCCGCCCGGTGCCGGACGCGCCGTGCGGGGCGATGTCGCCGCGCGTGCAGTGGGCCTGAGCCCCGCCCCCGCGCCCGCGGCCGCCGCACGCCGCCCGGGGCCCGGGGCGTGCGCCGGTAAGCTCGCCCGGTGCGCATCGACCTGCACACGCACTCCACCGCCTCCGACGGCACCGAACCACCCTCCGGGGTCGTCGAGTCCGCCGCCCGGGCCGGTCTGGACGTCGTGGCCCTCACCGACCACGACACCACCAGCGGCTGGGCCGAGGCGCTGAGCGCCGGCGAGCGGCTGGGCGTGCGCGTCGTGCCCGGCATGGAGGTCAGCTGCCTGGCGCACGGCGTGTCCGTGCACCTGCTCTCGTACTGGCACGACCCCGCCGAGGCGGCCCTGGTGGGCATGCTCGACGCCTCCCGCACCTCCCGGCGCACCCGCGCCCGCAGCATGGTCGAGCGGATGACCGCCGACACCGGCCTGCGCTGGGAGGACGTCCTCGAGCACGTGCACGGCCAGGCCACCATCGGCCGCCCGCACATCGCCGACGCCCTCGTCGCCGCCGGGATCGTCGCCGACCGCGACGAGGCCTTCGCGACCCTGCTGTCCGGGCGCAGCCCCTACTTCGTCCCGCACACCGCCCCCGACCCCCTGGAGGCGATCGGCCTGGTGCGCGCCGCGGGCGGCGTGCCGGTCCTGGCCCACCCCGCCGCCTCCAAGCGCGGCAGCTGCGTGGGCGACGCCGAGGTGGAGGAGATGGTGGCCGCCGGCCTCGTGGGCCTCGAGGTCGACCACCGCGACCACAGCGACGCCGAGCGGCGCCACCTGCGCGCCCTGGCGCGCTCCCTGGACCTCCTCGTCACCGGCTCCAGCGACTACCACGGCACCGGCAAGCGCAACCTCCTGGGGGAGAACACCACCGACCCGGACGTGCTGCAGGAGCTGAGCTCCCGGGCCGGCGGTGCCGTCCGGGCCGAGGACGCCGTCCCCGCCGGGGACGAGGTCCCCGGCTCGTGAACTGGCAGCTGTTCGGGGAGACCTTCGTCACCCTCTTCGTCATCATGGACCCGCTGGGGACGGTGCCGATCTTCCTCGGCCTCACCGCGCCCTTCAGCACGGCCGAGCGCTCGCGCGCCGCCCGCCAGGCCGTCCTGGTGGCCCTGGGCGTGATCGTCGCCTTCGCGCTGTTCGGCCAGCGCATCCTGGACTACCTGCACATCAGCCTGCCGGCGCTGCAGGCCGCCGGCGGGCTGCTGCTGCTGCTCATCGCGCTCGAGCTGCTCACCGGCAAGGGCGACGAACCCACCTCCACGGTCGGCGTCAACGTCGCCCTCGTGCCGCTGGGCACGCCGCTGCTGGCCGGTCCCGGCGCCATCGTGGCGACGATGGTCTACGTGCAGCAGTCGCGCGGCTGGGACGACCACCTCGCCATCGCCGCCGGCGTGGTCGCCGTGCACGTCACCCTCTACCTCGCGATGCGCTTCGCCGGGGTCGTGCACCGCGTGCTCGGCGACTCCGGCGTCCTGCTCGTCACGCGCGTGGCGGGTCTGCTGCTGTCCGCCATCGCCGTGCAGCTGGTGGCCGACGCGGTCCGCGCCTTCGTCACGGGCGAGGCCTGAACCCCGCAGCGGCCTCCAGCGACGGCAGGGCGCCGAGGGCCTCGCGCAGCTGCGGCCCGTCGAGCTCGCCGGGGGCCGGCGCGAACAGCTCGCGCGCCCAGCCCGGCAGCAGGGCCCCGGCCAGCTCACCGGCCCGCCGCCACGGCCCCGGCGCGTCGCCCAGCGCCGGCAGCGGCACCCGCCGGCCCGCGGGCGCGCGCCCGCCCGGCGGACCCACCGCGCTCAGCGCCCCGGCCGGGCGCGCGCCGGTGGCGTCGAGGCGCACCCGCTCGACGTCCGCCTCGACCTCCTCGAGGCAGGAGGGCAGGTCGTCGGGCTCGGCGCCCAGCAGCACGGCGCTGGAGCGCTGCTCACCCACGTAGCGCTGGGCGTCCGGCGGCGCCGGTACGCGCCCGGCCGCGGTGGCGGCCCGCAGCACGCAGGACACCCGCAGCGCGTGCCGCAGGGCCGCGGTGTCGGGGTCGGCGCCGTCCGCGCGCACGTGCACGTCACCGTCCACGGCGCGCTCGCGGGCCGCCAGCACCATCGCCCGGCACGGGTCGGTGCCCGCCGCGCGCAGCAGCGCCGCGGCGGCCGCGGCACGGTGCCAGCGCGGGCGCGGGTCGTGCGCGGCGAGCTGCCGCAGCAGCGGGTGCAGCTCCTCCAGGAGCCCGGCGCACAGCAGCGCGACCTCCAGGACGGGGCCCCGGTGCAGCGTCGCGGACACCCCCGCGGGGCTCTCGCCGGCCTGCGGGAGCGAGGTCGAGGGACGAACGGGCACGACCCCACCCTGCGCGGGTGGGGCCGTGATCGCAGCTCGGGGTCAGTCGGCGGCGGGCGCCGGGCCCGCCGTGGCGGCCGCGTCCGCGGGCGCCGCCGTGCGGCTGCGCGTGCGCCGGCGGCGGCGCGGGGCGCCATCACCGTCCGTCGCAGGCACGTCGCCGGCCGTGGTGGGCTCGCCGTCGGGCTCCCGGGCCGCGGCGGTGGTGCCGTCCCCGCCGCCGCGCGTGCGCCGGCGCTGGCGGCTGCGCCGGGGCCGCTCCGCGCCGGCCCCCTGCGCGTCGGCGTCCCCGGCACCGGTGGCCTCCTGCGCGTCGGGGCCCTCGGCGGTGGTGGCCCGCGCCCGTCCGCCCTGCGCCCGCTCCCCGCGGGGCTGGTCGCCGCGGGGCTGGTCCCCGCTGCGCGGGCGGCGGCCCTTGGCGGCACCGACCTCGCCCAGGTCCTCCAGCTGCTCGGCCCCCAGACCGGCGCGGGTGCGCTGGGTCCGCGGCAGGCGGCCCGTCGTGCCCTGCGGGATGCCGAGGTCCTCGAACAGGTGCGGGGAGCTGGAGTACGTCTCCGCCGGCTCCCCGAAGCCCAGGCTCAGGGCCTTGTCGACCAGCGCCCAGCGGGGCAGGTCGTCCCAGTCCACGAACGTGACGGCCGTGCCGGTGTTGCCGGCCCGCCCCGTGCGCCCGATGCGGTGCAGGTACGTCTTCTCGTCCTCGGGGCACTGGTAGTTCACCACGTGCGTGACGTCCTCGACGTCGATCCCCCGGGCGGCGACGTCGGTGGCCACCAGGACGTCGACCTTGCCGGAGCGGAACGCGCGCAGCGCCTGCTCGCGCGCCCCCTGGCCCAGGTCGCCGTGGATGCTGGCCGCGGCGAAGCCGCGCTCGGCGAGCTGCTCGGCCACCGACGCGGCGGTGCGCTTGGTGCGGCTGAACACGATCGTCAGGCCGCGGCCCTCCGCCTGCAGCAGGCGGGCGAGCACCTCCACCTTGTCCATCGCGTGCGTGCGGTACACGAACTGCGTGATGGCGGCCACGGTGGCGCCGTCGTCGGTGGGGTCCACCGCGCGGATGTGGGTGGGCTGGCGCATGTACGAGCGGCCCAGCGCCACCACGGCCCCGGGCATCGTCGCGGAGAAGAGCATGGTCTGGCGGGCGGGGGACGTCTGCCCCAGCAGGCGCTCCACGTCCGGCAGGAAGCCCAGGTCGAGCATCTCGTCGGCCTCGTCGAGGACGACGCAGGTGACGTGCGAGAGGTCCAGGTGCTTCTGCTGCGCCAGGTCCAGCAGGCGGCCGGGGGTGCCCACGACCACGTCGACGCCCTTGGCGAGGGCCTCGATCTGCGGCTCGTAGGCGCGGCCGCCGTAGACGGTGAGGATGCGGGTGCCCAGGACGCGGCTCGCGGTGGTCAGGTCGCCGGCGACCTGGGTCGCCAGCTCGCGCGTGGGCACCACGACGAGGGCCTGCGGCTTGCCGGGGGCCGCCAGCGCGTCGTACGCGGGGTCACCGGGGACGGCGGTGCGCTGCAGCAGCGGCACGCCGAAGCCGAGGGTCTTGCCCGTGCCGGTCTTGGCCTGGCCGATGATGTCGTGGCCCGACAGGGCCACGGGCAGCGTCATCGCCTGGATGGGGAACGGGCTGGTGATGCCCGCGCCGGTCAGGGCGCGGACGATGCGCTCGTCCACGCCGTGCGCGGCGAAGCCGGCGGGCTCGGCCGCGGGGCTCGTGTCGGTGGTGTCGGTGGTCTCGGGGGTCGTGGTGGACCCCGCTGCGTCGGTCATGCGTCTCCCGTGCGGGGCGGCGGCGGCCCGGGCACCGGGCGCCCTGCGGGGAGGGGACGCCGAGAGGTTCGTCGGTGTCCCGTCACGGGCTCGTCCTGCGGTGCGCGGCCGCGTCGCGGCAGTCGGCAGCCGATCGCTACTGACGACCGGGCAACCCTGAACACGACCATGGTAACCGTCGGCCACCGACGGCGACGCCGCGGGCGCACCGGGGTGCGCGGGGTGCGGTTCGGCGCCCCCGGGGGCGCGGTGCCGGCGCAGCTCTCCGCCGGCGCCCGGGTCGTCGCCGACGGCTCGCGCGAGCAGCGCTGGGAG